>NZ_QFRV01000327.1:0-1049 GCF_004136805.1 Enterobacter cloacae complex sp. GF14B | reverse complement strand
TTCTTTCATCACCACCCTTGAGAAAGGTAGTCTATGCATGTGAGAAACTTGTCATTGTGACAGTAGACACGAGCCCTTTAGGGATAGGATGGGCAATACGATAAGATGATGAACAAGGAAAAAGGTATGTGGTGAGGTTTGGGGCCAAGGTTTTGAGTTCTCGCCAACAAGATTATGCACAAGTAAAAAGGGAACTTTGGGGGTTTGGTTACAACATTGAGGTGTGACAAGGAGTACTTAATAGGGGCATCAGTGGTTGTGGAAAATGATTGTTTGCCTCTTCTTGGAATGATCACAAACTGTTCGACTCCTGATATTGCAATGCTGCGATGGATAGCCTACATAAAGTCCTTGAATCTTGAGTTCAAGCATATTGCAGGGAAAGACAATCCAATGGCAGATATGCTATCTAAGGCAAGGTATGAAGATGAACAGGACATGATTATTGAGGGAGATGATGTTGGCACAAATTTTTACACTATTGATCATGCAAAGAGTAGTCATGCATGTTTTGTGTCTTCACTTGAGTCCTTTTCAGAGGAACTATATGAGAATGAATGGCTCTTGATAGGCCGCTACATAAGTACTCTGCATAAGCAGGATGATTGGACTGAGCAAGAATTTAAGAGGATAAGAAGAAAAGCATATGGATACTACTCGAGGGATGGCTACTTATGGAAGCATCCTAAATGAAGAGATGGAACACCATTGCAGGTAATATGCGATGAGGTTAGTCAGCAACATATCATCAAGGAGTTCCATGAAAGTTTATGGGTAGGACATCGAGGTGTATGGGAAACATTTGTCACGGTAAAAGAAAGGTATTAAAATGTATTGTGTGACATGCCAAATGTATTCAAATGTACGGCATCGTGATGGACTACATCCTACTTATCAATTAGCCCTGCTTTATAAACGGATTGTGGACATGGTTTCAATGCCTATGGGACTTTGGCAAATGTAATATTTGGTGCTTGCAAGAGAAGATTTGTCAAATCAAGTTGAAGGGCGTGCATTGAGGACAAAGAGTGCACAAGCTGTATGTAAAT
>NZ_QFRV01000326.1:0-1050 GCF_004136805.1 Enterobacter cloacae complex sp. GF14B | reverse complement strand
TCATTTCTGAAAGAACTAACATCAAAAGGTCTACAAATATCAGTATGCACAATTTCAAGAAGCTGAGTGCTTCTTGTAGCTCTTTTCTTTGTATGTTTTGCTTATTTTTCTCTTAATACAACCCACAAATATTTAAATCCATAAAATCTAGATAAGGAAGAATTTCATTCTTTATTAATCTTTCCATCCTTTCTCTAGAAATGTGACCTAAACGTTTATGCCACAAGAAAGCAGATCGTTCATTCACTAAACTACGTTTAGTGCCAACATTATGATGCAGAGTTAAAACAGTTTCAGCATACAAACTGTCTATTTCCAATTTATATAAACCATCACAAGAATACCAGTACCAATGAGATGATTATACTTAAATAAATTGAAATATCCATTACCAAAATTAAAAGAGTATACAGTAACATCAAGTTTAGATAATGAAACTAAATTCCTAGATAAACTAGGTACATAAGGAGTTTCCAGTAAATCTAAACGATGTCCAGTGTTGCGTTTTAAACAATAAGTTTCAACTATTTCCACTGGAGCTTTCACTTCATTCTCTATGAAAATGAACTTCTCATTTGGGCTTATGGTTTGGATTGTAAGGAATCTCTGCATAGTATTAGAAACATGAGTTGTACATCTAGAATCAATCCACCATGTATTATGGGGAACTTCAGTTAAGTTTGATTCAAAACATACAAGAGCATTGAGCTCACCTTTCTTTTCGAACCAAGACTTACGCTTTGGGCAATCTTTCTGGAAGTGTCCAGATTTTCCACAAAAATGACAATTATTGTTCTTTGATGCTTTCTTCTGGATTTGCACAGGACCGTCCTTGATCTTTAATGGTCATTTTCCTTTATCATGCTTCTTTACAAATCTTTTTCCAGCTCCTTGATTCCCTCGGTGGCTTACATAATGGATTGAGTGACTTCCTTGATTCTTAAGCCTCGTTTCTTCCGGAACTAACATACTATGCAATTCATGCACATTTCATTTATCTTTCATGGTATTATAGCTCATTTGAAACGGGTCATACTCAGACGGTGATGA
>NZ_QFRV01000325.1:0-1054 GCF_004136805.1 Enterobacter cloacae complex sp. GF14B | reverse complement strand
CTATATCTCCTGCTGAATCTACTGCTGTAAAAACGCTGAAATGCTGCTGTCCAAAAATGCTGGAGGGCTGGTTGAAAAACGCTGTTATGCTGGGTACAAAAACGCTGAATTTCAGGGATGAAAAACGCTGGTTCAAGGCTTGCAAAAACGATGGATCTGAGGGCTGAAATCGCTGACTGCTGTCTAGGGAAAAGCGCTACTGGTTCATGCTGAAATTGTCGACTCTTCAAGGCTGAAAACGCTGGGCTATGGTGCTGAAAAACGCCAGGCCTATGGGGGTGGTTCTTGCTTGAGAGGGTGCTCCAGAGGGCCTGTTGCATTGGGTGCTTGTTGCTCTCCTTCCTCCTTCTGCCAGATAAGCTTAGCGCTTGGTTTTCTTATATATTACCTTAGGCAAATTGCCCTACCCAGTTCCCAACAAAAGTCACTTAATAAATAAGTGAAAAATGTCAAAAATAGGGAACAATGGGATAAAGTCATCTAAAAAATCCCCAAACTGACTCTGATGGAAAGGCTTATGCTTGTGCTTATGCAACCAGAGGATATGCATCTACACTAAGTGACTGGGCATGCACGGTCTACGAATAGACTCACAAAAGTGCCAGATCACTTCTAATCTAGACTGACTTGATTGAACTGAACCCTGATCATGCTGTAGCTTGTCCACGGACACATAGGGTTGGATGTGTCACGTGACACTCTCAGACTCTGCGTCCATATGCTCTCAGAGTTGAGGCCTAGCCCACTTATTTTTTGGTACAAGCGATGCCCAAAAGCAGAGCCCCAAAAGCATTAATAAAAAAAGCTTCTCACTCAAAAGCAGAGAGTCCAAAAGCAGCCAGTACTCTTGGTGGAAATCCGTACAGGTTGGTCAGCGCTTTATGCGCCGCAATTTGTGGAGGTTCCATACGGCAGCCACGTCAGTTCTCTTATTTCCATGTGTACCCGGGGTCCCCTCGTCATTGGCCATAAGTTGGGACAACCCCTAGGATTGGCACATCACCAGTTTGTGACACAATGCTTCTAGTTGTTGTGGTACATGACGACGATGATG
>NZ_QFRV01000324.1:0-1057 GCF_004136805.1 Enterobacter cloacae complex sp. GF14B | reverse complement strand
GGCTTTGTTGAATAAATCAGATTTCGGGTAAGTCTCCCCCGTAGCGGGTTGTGTTTTCAGGCAATACGCACGCTTTCAGGCATACCTGCTTTCGTCATTTTGTTCAGCGCTCGTACCAGGGCCATAGCCTCCGCAACCTGACCATCGTAGTCACGCAGCGTCAGTGAACCCCCGAACAGCTGTTTTACCCGGTACATCGCCGTTTCCGCTATCGAGCGACGGTTGTAATCTGTTGTCCATTTCCACCGCGCATTACTCCCGGTCATTCGCTGATTAGCCACTGCACGGTTACGGTCTGCATATTCACCGGGCCAGTAACCCGCACCTTTTCGGGGAGGGATAAGCGCGCTGATTTTCTTACGCCGCAGTTCATCGTGACATAGCCGGGTATCGTAAGCGCCATCGGCGGCGGCTGACCTGATTTTCCGGTGGGTTTGCCGGATTAACCCGGGGAAGGCCTCTGAGTCCGTAACATTGTTCAGCGACAGGTCAGCGCAGATGATTTCATGTGTTTTACTGTCAACGGCGAGATGCAGCTTACGCCAGATACGGCGGCGTTCCTGGCCATGCTTTTTGACTTTCCACTCGCCTTCACCGAAGACCTTCAGCCCGGTGGAATCAATTACCAGGTGTGCGATTTCACCCCGGGTGGACGTTTTGAAACTGACATTAACCGACTTTGCCCGCCTGCTGACACAGCTGTAATCCGGGCAGCGTAGCGGAACGTTCATCAGAGAAAAAATGGAATCAATAAAGCCCTGCGCAGCGCGCAGGGTCAGCCTGAATACGCGTTTAATGACCAGCACAGTCGTGATGGCAAGGTCAGAATAGCGCTGAGGTCTGCCTCGTGAAGAAGGTGTTGCTGACTCATACCAGGCCTGAATAGCTTCATCATCCAGCCAGAAAGTTATGGAGCCACGGTTGATGAGGGCTTTATTGTAGGTGGGCCAGTTGGTGATTTTGAACTTTTGCTTTGCCACGGAACGGTCTGCGTTGTCGGGAAGATGCGTGATCTGATCCTTCAACTCAGCAAAAGTTCGATTTATTCAACAAAGCC
>NZ_QFRV01000323.1:0-1062 GCF_004136805.1 Enterobacter cloacae complex sp. GF14B | reverse complement strand
AGCCGCCGCGCTCGTTGCGTGAGTACCAGGCGGTCAGCAGGCGGGCGCAGACCGGCGCGCCCCAGCCCTGGAAAAAGGCGTTCAGCGCCCACAGCAGGGCGAAGGCCCAGAGCGAGGTGGAGAAGCCAAACAGAATATTCACCACGCCGGTGGCGATCAGCCCGACGCCCATAAAATAACGCGCGTTGGAGCGATCGCTGACGATGCCGGAGAAGAACTTCGACAGGCCGTAGGTGATGTAAAACAGCGTCGCCAGCAGGCCGATGTCGGTGCGGGTCATCACGCCGCTCGCGAGGATCTCCGGCGCGGCGGCGTTGAAGCTTTTGCGGGTAAAGTAGAACAGCGCGTAGCCGAGCCAGATGGTAATCAGGATATGGCGACGCCAGTAGCGGTAGCGGGAGTCGATTTCCGCTTTGTTGCTTAGCGGGGCGGCGCTGGCGGGGGTTTTAAACATGATGCGTCCTTAACGGCAAACTGACGCTGACGCGCGTCCCGTGGGTGCAGGAGAGGCTCAGCGTGCCGCCAAGCGCCTTTACGCGCTCGCGCATGCCCGCCAGGCCAAAGCCCTGCTGGCCGGAGCCCGGCGGCAGGCCGCAGCCGTCGTCTTCAATTACCAGCATCAGGCGCTCGTCCTGCTGCCAGCCCTGGATCGTGACCGCGCTGGCACTGGCATGTTTGACGATATTGTTCAGCCCCTCCTGACAGACGCGGAACAGGGTTACGCGCTGGCCTTCGCTCAGCGCAGGTTCGCTAATGCGCCAGTCGAGATGGCTGACAATGCCGCGGCTTTCCAGCTCCATCTCGCGCATCAGAGAGCGTACCGCCTGCTCCAGGGAGAGATCGTCAAGCTGGCGCGGGCGCAGCCGCCCTAACAGGCGACGAACGGAATCATAGACGCCCAGCGAAAGCTGTTCGATATGCGCCCCGCCCTGCTTCACGCCCGCGTTTTCTGCCGCCAGGCGCTGAACAATGCCCGCCTGGGTACGGATGGCGGTGATGGTCTGGCCGATGTCGTCGTGCAGCTCGCGGGCAACCTCTTGCCGCACGCTCTCTTCCGTCTCC
>NZ_QFRV01000322.1:0-1076 GCF_004136805.1 Enterobacter cloacae complex sp. GF14B | reverse complement strand
ACACTATGGCCCTAGGGTCATAGGACTGACATGGTGCATAAATAGGTTCCCTTGAATGGCCTTTTTTTTTTGGAGATTTTACATTGACACCTAGACCACCCTATGGTCCCTATGGTCCAATTTAGAAGCTCAAAGACCATCGGTTGCCCTCTATTCCAATTAAAGATCCTATGACCCTAGGTCCATAGTGATTCCATGGGATGCACATGTAGGTGTCTTGAATATCCTAAATGCTCTATGGGAGTTTTTACATTGACACCTAGGTGACCCCCCTCGGTCCTAGGTCCATAGGTTTCCCTCCATTGTAATTAGGTATCCTATGGCCCTAGGGCCACAGGGTTTGAATGTAGAAGCTCAAGGGCCATAGGTTTCCCTCTATTCCAATTAGAGATCCTATGGCCCTAGGGCCGTAAGGGCTGCCATGTTGCCCGTTAATGTGCACCATGGGGTTCCCTATGTTTGTTATGGCCACCCTTGGGCCCTAGGATGCTCTCAAGTATGATGTGAGACCCTATAGACTTAGGGTCACAGGGTGCCCTATGTTCATTTTGAAGACCCTGTGGCCCAAGGGCCATAGGGTGCCACTGTACAATCTCAAGGTCCATAGGGTTCCATAAGCTCCTTTTGGAGATCCTATGGCCCTAGAGCCCTAGGTGCATGGGGATTCAATGGTGCCCGTTAATATGCACCATGGTGTACCCTATGTACGTAGACCACCCTCGGGCCCTTGGATGCCCTCTGTCCCATCTAAAGACCTTGTCGTCCAAGGGCCATAGGGTGACAATTTACAATCTCAAGGGCCATAGGATTCCCTATGTTCCTTAGGGTCACAAGGTGCCCTAATTTCCATCTGAAACAATGAGGACACCTTGTGGCCTTCGGGCCATAGGATCTCTATGTAGAGCATAGAGCAAAGAGCATAGAGAGCTTCTTACTACCATAGAGGGAACCCTATGGCCTTCAGGCCACAGGGTGTCAATATAGAGATAACAGAGGTTCTTACTAGTATAGAGGAGACCCTATGGCCTTCAGCCCACAAGGTCTCCTCAATATAGAGAAAATAGTGTTTTTTACTG
>NZ_QFRV01000321.1:0-1077 GCF_004136805.1 Enterobacter cloacae complex sp. GF14B | reverse complement strand
AACATCTGTTGTTCTTGTGCATGCTGAATTTTGACTGCATTCGCATTCCAATCTATCTGCACATTGTACTCTTTTTGCCAAGGTTGTCCCAACAACATGGGGTGTTGTGTGCTTTCATCCTTGACCACATAAAACTTGTGTGGGTAAATATATTGATGTATTTGTACATGCAATATAGTCCAGCCCAATGTTTTCAACGAATGTGATGTACTACTTTCCAACACTTGTGGAGTAGGATGTAGCTGACTTGTGAGCTTGAGCTGTTTGTATAATCTGTAAGAGATCAAATTCGCTTGAGCTCCAGAATCAAGCAATGCCGTCGATTCAACTTGATTGCTACCCACTTTGACTGCAATTACTGGCTCCCTGTGTCTTCATCAAAATACTTTAGTCGAATGGCATTGATTCGCAACGGTGATCCACCTTGTTGTTGTTGTCGTAGAAGCCTTCTTTTTGCAATGCGTTCTTTTGCTTCTGCTTAAGCTTCTTCTCGTACCCTCTGTTTCTCCTTCATTTGTTGTTTTCCTTGATGGATTTGTTGAAGCATATCCTGTGTTAGTGGTAAATGATATTTCTTCAATCGACACCCACTAATCCAATTTGGAATTTCTTCACCTGCTAATGTAGCAAGCTTGACAGCTCCGCTTTGTGATAGGTCACTAATCACAAAGGGTCCCATCCCTCGCTTTTTAAGTTTCTTGGCATGTTGCTTCAAGGTATAAACAAGTACATAATCACCTGTTTTGAACTCTTTCGTGCACATGCTTGTCAAAAAACTCCTTTTGTCTTCTCTTTTTAGCATAGATCGAAGCTACAGCTTTCAAGCGAAGTTCATCTAGCTTTTCAAGATCATCTATTCTTGAAGAGAGCTCATGCCCTGTCCATTCTAAGCGTTTCGCTACTCGTAGAGTTGGAATTAAAAACTCTATGGGTAATATAGTATTTAGACCAAACACCATGTTGTACGGTGTTGTTACAATCGATATTTTATAAGCTACCTTGTATGCCCATAGTGTTGAGTGTAATTGTTGATCCCAGTCTGCCCTTCATTCTGATACAATTTTTGTCAAAACAGTG
>NZ_QFRV01000320.1:0-1081 GCF_004136805.1 Enterobacter cloacae complex sp. GF14B | reverse complement strand
GTGGACCGAGAGCATAATGGTCGCCATTCCTTTCGGCAGCTGGCTTAACAGCTCAAGCCCGGAGAGATCCGGCATTGAGATATCGCAGATACAGACCTGCACCCCGCGCCCCGGCAGGCCCGCCAGCGCCTCGCGACCGGAGCCAAACTCGGCCACGACCTGGAAATCCGGTTCGAGGTTGAGAAGCTGGGCAAAGCCAGAGCGGACGATAAGGTGGTCGTCAATAAGGGCGATGGTGGTCATGTGTGTTCCTGCGGTCTGAAAAAGCCGGATGGCGCTGCGCTTATCCGGCCTACAAGAGCGAAAGACGCTTACCTTAAGCGATCTATTCGAAGAACACCGCAATTTTGTTAAACATGGTGGGATCGGACTGGTTGCGCGCCACTTTGGTGACGTCTTCCAGCTTGTCGATCTGCGCTATCATCTGCTCCAGACGCTGGTCGTCGTTGACCAGTAGCCAGATGCGGCTGTGCTCGCTGCCCTGAATCGGCAGGCAGAGAATGCCTTCCACGTTAAATGCCCGGCGGGCAAACAGCCCGCAGACGTGGGTCATGACGCCAGGGTGGTTGCGGACGGTGAGTTCCAGAATGACGTTATCATGTTGTTTCTGCATGGCTTATTCTCCCACCATCTCAGTATTTGCCGCACCCGGCGGCACCATCGGATACACTTTTTGTTCAGGGTCGATACGCACGTGGATCAGCGCCGGTCCTGGGCGAGAAATCGCCGCCTGCAGCGCCGCGTGGGCATCTTCTTCGGCGTTCAGATCGCAGGTGTGCAGGCCAAAACCAGCGGCAATCTGCATGAAGTTGATCATCCCCGGATAGGTCGCCGCAAACACGCCCTGCTTATAGAACAGGCTCTGCTGCTGGTGTACCAGACCCAGCGCCTCGTTGTTCATCAGAATGATTTTGACGTCTAACTGGTTTTCGGCCGCCGTCGCCATCTCCTGAATATTCATCATCAGGCTGCCGTCACCGGAGAAGCAGATCACCTTACGGTCCGGGTTGGCGAGCGCCGCGCCAACCGCTGCTGGCAGGCCGAAGCCCATGGTGCCAAGGCCGCCGGAGGTCAGCCACTG
>NZ_QFRV01000319.1:0-1087 GCF_004136805.1 Enterobacter cloacae complex sp. GF14B | reverse complement strand
AGAATCAGCAATTGAAATTGCATCTAAGGACAAAGAATCTGAGTTAAATCTTAGTGCAAATGTGGGGACAAACCATTCAGGGCCCAGTGGTACCCTATATGACCATCTATCCAAGGGAGCAGAAGACACAAGTAGCGACTCATCTAGTGACTCTTCACTAGAGATCCACCGTAATAAAAAATTAGACAATAAGAGTGAGAGACATAAGACGCGACAATATCGAGCAAATGTGCGTGCTAGAATAAATGAAAAGATATCTACCGCAGAATGGCTTAATTATATTGGGGCATGTGATGCTCATCGAAAGTTGGTAGATAATTGGGATGAATACCTTCAAAGTGTCATGTGGTGTAGTCCACAACCCATTGACATTGCACAGCTAGAAGCTACAAGGAAGCCAAAGTTGAGCCGTACTATAAGGATACGACAAAATCGACAGCTAGCTTAACAACAAAAGGAAGCAGAAGAGAAATCACAGTCCACAAAACAACAAGACCCCATAGATTTACACCCTGCACCTGATCATTTCAAATCCTACACCACAGAGGAACATAAGGTTGTGTATACAAAGGCTCAAAGAAAACCTATCGATGGAAGTAATGGAGTCTATGATGGTCCAGCAATAGTTAAGGAAATAGAGTTAGCAGACCCAGGAGAAGAGTCCAAACCTGTTTTCATTGCCCAAGATCTGACAGAGACTGAGGAGTGTGTACTTAAAGAACTTCTCAAGGAATTCAGGGATATATTTGCTTGGACATATCATGGTATGAAAGGTGTTCCACCTTCCATGGTGCAACACACAATCCCCATGAATAGCATGGCTAAACCAGTTCAGCAACGACCCTACCCAATGAATCCTAAGTATGCAAAAATCGTTCAAGAAGAGATTGAAAAGCTTGTGAAATGCGGATTCATATACCCTATTGAGCACTCAGAATGGGTGTCTCCAATAGTGATTGTGCCAAAAAAGAATGGGAAACTCAGAGTGTGCGTGGATCTCAAGAAGGTCAATGCCGCCACTAGGAGAGACCGTTATCCCTTGCCATATTCAGAACATGTGCTTGAAAGAGTTGCAGGGAAGGAAGCT
>NZ_QFRV01000032.1:0-51436 GCF_004136805.1 Enterobacter cloacae complex sp. GF14B | reverse complement strand
TCTGAGGCAGCACCTGGCACGGCTGGGACGGAAGTCGCTGTCGTTCTCAAAATCGGTGGAGCTGCATGACAAAGTCATCGGGCATTATCTGAACATAAAACACTATCAATAAGTTGGAGTCATTACCATATTATCGCAGAAATAAAAAACAACGACGATCTAGGCAGGCTTTTATTCGAATTCAATAATCTTATTGCAGCCAAGGCTAATGAGAGTTTCACAATTGATACTAATTATACTAATTGCTCCGATATAACTTGCATCGATGATCAAGATCGCATCGATAGCAACATTACTAAAAGTTTATGCATTAGTATTTTAACAAAAGAAGACGCAGAGGCCCGACTTAAATGATTATTAACCTCATACATCAAGCCCTAGATGCACACAATTTCCTCAAAGTACATGAGAATGATACAACAAGCTTCTATGTTCGAGAGAATGGTACAGCGATACGATTTGCAGTCTTGCACAGGTTAGATAATCTAATGAAGCCAGGTGATCTTAATGCAACCATCAACCAGTCCGCACCTGTGGCATTTATATCTGATCCAGCATTTAAAAAGAATTGCGATTTAATATGTATCCATCATCTCGATAAGTTGGCCGAATTCAAAAACTATGAAGAACAGATTTTTGAAATCGAAGAAGATCCGCACTTCTACAAAAAATATGTTCTTTACTATAGCGACACAGAAGTTGAAGCCATAAAAGAATTAAATTTCACCAACCTAAATGAATTAATTTCAGATAAAAAGCACTTCGATGCCTACAAAAAAGAACCTACATCAGCAACTAAATATAGCGCAGTTGCCAAAATATTCATTAAGTTGCCTTTTTTGGAACTTAATATTAATAAAGTGGAACTAGTTCCACTTCGTTTGCAAATTGAGGAAGCTGTGGCTGAAGCCGACCTTACTAAGACGTATAAGACGATACAAAAACACGGCCAATTAAATGCAGAAGATTTGATCAAGGAACTGATTAGCGATGAACTGGCAAATATCCAAAATTGAGATTTCAAGTTTTAAAGCTTTCAAAAAAATCCATCTGGATTTCGGGGGAGCATCACTTTTGACCCTGGATGGACCCAATGGATTTGGCAAAACTAGCATATTCGATGCTATTGAGCTATTGTTAACTGGCAGAATAAAACGAATCTGCCATCTATTTTCAACCTTAATGATAGGAAAACGAACGAATTATGAAGATAATCTTCTTTGGAATAATCGCTCAGGCAATAATGACCTTGCAATCAAAATCGAGTTTATTAATGGTTCGAGGAGGCTTACTCTAGCAAGACATACTCCCGCCTCAAACTTTAACGAGAAGTCAAATAATAGAGCGGACCAATTTACCCACTTTACTCTTTACGAGCTCCCAGAGTTCACCTCAAACAGCTATGTAGCAGAAAATATCCGCGACGAAAACTTCATTGAGACACTCTTCGGAAAAAACTTCAAAGAGAACTTTTCATTTTTAAATTATTTGGAGCAGGGCCAAAATCAGCTCCTGCATACGCGAGTAGACAAACGTAAAGAGGCATTGAACAATCTCTTTAATATTAGTGACATAAAGGCAGAGACTGATAACTGCAAAACTATCGCCTTGCGGCTTACAAAGTTCATCGGCGATCCTAAGCGTGCTGCAGATTTATCAAGGTTAGAAATAGAGGCCAGTTCACTTAAGAAAATGATTCAAGCTGATTTGGGATCAATTGGATACAAAAAAATCTCCACCTCAGTGCTGCAACCAGGGTGGGACAAAGAGAATCCCTTCCCCACCTACTCTACAGAAATCCAAAGAGAATACATTGAAAATATCCACAGTCTTCAAAGGCTGGCTCTGCTAAAGAGTGCAATACAGATAAGAGATAAAAATGAATCGATTGAAAATTTTATTGAACTTAACAAGGATTCAATAAAAAGCTTAGCACGTTTTGGCAATGATTTAAACAAGCTGGATGGACTTGAAGCCATTAAAAAAGAATTGAATGAACTGCTCAAACGTGAAGGAATTATAAAACGTGGTGCAACAGTCATTAATGCAGATGAGGCCAGGAGTCTTAGTGGATGGGCCCAAGGGCGTTTGGAATGGTTTATTGAGCAAATAGTTATCCGTGACTCACTTCAAGAAAAGAGCAACTCTAATACCAACGCTGCAACCGAGTTGAATCGTTTAAAAGCAGAACTAGTTACTGAGCATACTAAACTCTTTCCTGACGCTCAGGATTGTCCGCTGTGTGGTGCAGACTGGCAATCCCATGACACTATGCTGCAAAAGATTGAATACCGATCAAAGCAAATCAATGACGCATTAAACGCTGATGGCCAGACTCTGTTAACTCTTATAGGAATAATGGCTACAGAGCTGGCCATAATTGATGCTCAACTTAAGAGTCTGAAAGCGCAGCTATCCGTGAACTACAACAGCGTCTTACACAACGCACTGCTCCGCGATAAAGCTCGGTTGCCTACTATTAACCAACTCGTCTCCAACTTTCAAACTTTAGGTGTAGAACTAAACTATTCGTTCTCCGAAAATGAGGAGGAGGTGGACACGAGAATTCAGTCTCTTACAGCTTTCATCAGAAGCCAGAAAACAGCTGAGACAGAACCTTTGCCCCAAGATTGGAGAAAGGTCATCATGGCTGTCTTTAAAGAGCTGCAGGACTTCTATATTGTTGAACCTCAGTTGTTGAAAGACAAAGAACTGTATATCTCAGCTAAAGCAAACGAGGCACAAAGCAAAAGGCTCAGACAATGCCTTAATGAGCTAGAGATCATTAAGAATGAAACTAAAGCAGCACAGATAGCTAAAGAAAAAGTCAATAACCTAAAGGCTACTCTTGAGAAAACAGAACGCAACTACTCAGAACAAACAATTGCTGAAATTGAACTGATTTTCCATATATATAGCGGACGGCTTATCCAAAACTATCAGCGTGGTTTAGGTCTGTTCATTGAAAGCAAGGATGGCAAAGAACTCAGGTTCCTTACAGCCGAAAAATCCGAGTATGATGCGATTCTATCAATGAGCTCCGGCCAAGTATCTGCGCTCAGTCTAGGTTTTTTTCTTTCCCTGAATCGGGTTTACTCAAACGTACCACTGATTCTGATCGATGACCCGTCCCAGTCGCTTGATGAGGTGAATATCGCCTCTTTGACTGACCTTCTTCGCTGTGAGTTCAGCAATCGCCAGTTGATCGTTTCCTCGCACGAGAGTGATATCTCCGCTTATATGCGCTACCGGTTCGCCAAGGCCGGTCTGAACACCCGCTCATTGAACATGCAACGCTTGGCTAAGGAAGCTTTAGTCGCCGCGGATTGAGTCATCGCGACAGGGGGCATATGGATCGTGCCCTACCCTAGAGACTAATCGATACATTTTTTAAAAAAAGCAGCTTCGTCACTAAAATGCTTGAAGATTATTTGCAGACCAGCGGTTTTGTCTCGATCTAGGTGGCGTTCAGAAAAAACACTAGAAAAAGTAAAATCTGCTTCTGAAAAGTTGAGGTTTAAGGTAATTGCGACTCGATACCTTACATCATTTCTCTTGATTGTATTGCATTTCCTGCAGGTTGCTCCAAAAATCCACATCGGTACCAAATATGGTAGCAAGAACGCGAGCCTCATCATCCGTAACACGACGCAAACCGCAGATAATATCGTCAACATCCTGTTTGCAAATACCCATAGCTTCCGCCAGTTCATCATGAGACATGTTCAGCGGTTTTAAAAATTCCTCTACCAGCATCTCTCCCACTGTCACAGGCCCGTCAGTATCTGCTTTTGTGTAGTATGCAAGAATCTCTGAACGCCCCTGCTCATACGTCAGCTCACCTGAAATAATACGTGCCTTAATGGACTCGTACAGTGGCGTACCACTGGGGTCCCTTCCTTCAAGTCTCAGGGAAGCCTCTGCTTTACGAAAGCCCTCATTGCGTAACCGTGAATCGGAAGTCTTGGACATAGTTTTTCCTTTGAGTTGCAGAAGTAAAGTTCGCTCAGTGGAAGCGTCAGCTCGCGCTCCCCCGTAAACTGATGCGCTTGATTCAAGAATTATTATTGCCGGATAAGCTATCTCCGGCAAAATCATCATGGTCGAGGTTATCCCGACGAGTAGCTGTTTGTTTACGTATCTGAGTCGCCAACTCCCCTCCAATTGTCCGTTGGACACGAGAAGCATCGCTACTTCGCTTCATTGTCTGGTATTCAGCAGTTCCGTTAGCCATACTGCTTCCCATATGGCTTGCCATGCGGCCAGCTCGTGAGAATGAAGCAAACCCCTGACTTCCTCCTCTGGCGCTACCTGAACAGCTCCCAGCAGACGAACCACCGGAATCGCCTGAGGGTTGGCCGCCAGAAGTATCTACGGAACCGGTATCTTCCCCGCCGCCAAATCCGCCACCGGAACCGCCTCCACCTCCTGAACCAGATTCTTCGGCCATGGCAGCTTGCGCAGACTCGAACGCTGCCTTTAATGCAGAGGCTCCACCGCTGACTTGAGCTGATGCCCCCATTGCCATTGCTCCAGCACCGCTGATGGCAGTAGTGGCTGCGCCGGTAATCATACCCGCCCCAAATCCACCAATCCCTTGTAAAGAAGCCCCTCCTACAACACCTGATAACAACAGTGGTAGCTTATTCGTTAATACTAACAGGATAATTGACGCCAGAAGCAAAACGATAAGACTATTAAGATCAGGAACATCATCTTTAATAAGAGAAAAATATTGATCTATAAATGATTGTCCAACCCCAATAATTAATGTCATCGTGAATAATTGAATGCCAATCGATAAAACAGTTCGTAAGTAATTAATTGCTATATCAGAGGTCCATTTCGAACCACCAAACCCAAGTAATATAACTCCGGCATAGCATAACACCCATGCAGAAACCAACATGATTAGCATATTTATCGCTATAAGGGACATCACTACCAAAACGATTATCGCGACTGTTATCATAATGGTGGATATCATTGGCGACCAAATTGATGCGGCTGAACTGACCTTTGTTAATATCGCAAACGCCATATCAACTATGCTTGATGGAGAAATACCAGTACTTATTCCTAACGCGTTTGCTGCAAGTTGTCTCATTGAATTAATTATGGATTGCGATATGGATGGGCCGTTGATTAAAAGATAATAAAAAAAACCAACGACGGCAAAAAAGCGAACTATTTCAGCAAGTACGCCTGTCAACCCTTCCCCTTGCATCGCCATCATACCAAATGTCCAAACCATACTTATTAATACCAGCCCCCAGAAGAGCCAATTTGCATAGTCAGCAATTACTGTTGTCCATGTACTGGCTACTTGTTGAAACTTATCTAATAAAATATCAAGTAGCCCGCTACTATCTAAGTGACCAGCATAGGCATTTATAGAAAAGAAAAGGATGATACCTAAAAAGGTGAGCTTACTTACTATTTTCATGATTACCATTCTCGTTTAGGGCTTGGATTGTTATTACTACGCAATGCACACTTATCGGATCTATGTGCATCAAATTTATTATCTGGCGTCGATGAGCAAACGTTATCGTTTTTTTCGCAAGAACATATAATCATTGAAATGATTAGAATAAAAACCATCATAATTTTATTTTTCATTCAGTTGTTCCTCACCAAATTCGCTTCGGGCTTGGTGTGTTCTGTCCAGCTAATACTTTCTCATCAGCAGCTATTTGTTGGGCTTCTTTATCGGCCTGAGCCTGTGCCAGTGTTGCCGCAGCGTTTTGTTGAGCTACCAGAAGCGAGCGGATTTGCAGTAACTGGTTTGTCTGTGCACTGGCAAGCTGGGTAGCGGCCTGAATAGCTTCCATTTGCCCTTGTGAGCCGGTTGCCTGAGTTTGCAAATCTGCAAGGTTATCAGCATCGCTCTGCAGGGTGTTCTGCTGTTCGTCAATTACCTTAAATAGCGCGTCATTGGCCTTTTTACGTGCCCCTGAACTGTTCTGTTCAGCTTCACGCAATGCGCTAATTTCAGACGAGGTACATTCAACATTGCTGTTAAAGCAAGGTGATGACCTGTAGTAGTTAACATCCTGATATCGTTTCAGGTACGCATCGAGACTCCCGGCCTGATTCTTGTAGTAATTAAGGGTATCCTGCACCTGCAACAATTTATTAATTGTTGAATTTGCCTGGTCCCAGATATAGGCCGCAGGTGCTACGGTGTTCTGCAGCATGTTTTCATACTGCTGCAGCTGCGTCTGGTACTGCTGGATTTGTTTAGCCACAGCCTGAACGTTGTTAACTGCGCTGATTGTGGTCTGAACCACATTAGTGCCATCAATAACGGGAATTCCGGCCTTTACCGGTAATGCCATGACGGACGCCACGAAAGGAACTATTAAACCTTTTTTAGCGGCTAAAATCCCTCTTTGTAATGAAACCACTTGGAAAATTAAATCCATTTGCTCACCTATTTTTCATCAGTTCAGTAATATTTAACACACTGTCTGTTAACAGACGCAGGTATATAGGAAACCACACATTTATTTATCCAAGATTTTATCCATAATGTTCCTTAGTTCTTGGCGAGTTGATTCTATTTTCGCAAGCAAGGTTCTTATCAGTGTGGGTGAAAAATCAACTGTTCGAGGATCATTTGCGAGCCATAATTTAAGTAATCCGCCAAGTCTTCCAAGATCAGCATTTACTCGGCTAAGTTCATTAACCTGTTTTATATCTACGATAGAATCAACCTGATAACCCATTGCAACTCTACGAACAAAACAGGCAACACTTAATCCAGATGCTTCTGCATTTTCTTGGATGAGAATTTTTTCTTCGGGTAAACAATAAACTTTTATTGGCGTACTATTTTTTCTAGTCTGAGTAACTTTCATATAGCTCTCCATACAGGCGGTAGCCTGGCAGCCTCGCAGAGCAGGACGCCCTTGAGCCGCGATGCGGCGAATAGGGAGTGGTAAAGTTGGAACACCGTAGCGGTGGGCCTACTTTACATGTCCTGCCCTCCTGTTGCCGTAGTATATCTGTGCACATCAATGTGTATTTCAGTGTACAGGATGTGTTTTCTTAGCGTATTAATATAGGATTACTCGGGTAAAGATCTGCAGCAAATGTGTTTCTTGCAAGGAAACTATATTTCTCCCTTTTGAAAATGACCTTTAGTAGTTATAAATGGGCGTCCACCAACTGTATTTATGTTTCGATATATTGTAAGAAATCTTTTATTTTCTCATGCACTTTTTTACTTACATTGTCAAAGCATGTGCATTGCAGATTTTAGCGGCTAAAATCTTCCTCCCTATGCCTAAAGCTAGGGGCGTACCTCATATGTCATAAAACCTACCTCAAGTGTCAATATACCAAACGAGTAAGTAATCTCTTCTTCTGGCGTACAACCATCGGCCTTTGGCCGATTCTAGATTTGAAAGCGCCTGCTCAGGCAGGTGATTTCAAAGACTGTAGTTCCTGAACGATCCTGTAAATACTGCTGAATAGTAAAAAATCGGGCCGCTGTAGCACGCTACCGGGCCGCTATAACACGCTATCGGGCCGTTGTGACACAATATCGGGCCGTTGTGACACGTTTTATCCTAGAACCGTTCAAATCAATTCCAATTTCCAGCAATTGCACGGAATCTTCTTTCAATCTCCGACGATAGTTACGTAAAGTCATATTACTCGTTCCTTCACCGCACACTGCTAATATCAACGTATCCATATACCACCCTCCTAAAGGATTATTCCTATGGGTTAAGACATGACGAGCGACTGCCTGGCTAATACCATGTTGTAGCCGAGCTATGGGGCCAGGATGATAATAAAATGGCAAATCTTTTTTGAGTAACATCGCTAATGCAACACCCAGACGGACACGCCATAAACGGCGTTCTCCCCCAGTCAAAGGATCTGGACGCGTCATAGGTGATGGCACTACATGATCGATCAGTCCCCCTATTATACAGTCGCCGCTTTTCTCCAGCTCTGGCGTTATAATTTCAACTGTTGCGACGCGCAGATCTAAAAGCAATTTCTGTATACGACCATAACTGTATTGTGCATCGGATAGCGTTCGGCGTACTTTCGCTGGATCTACTAATAATTCGATTCCACCATCAGAAATTTCACGACGTTGCTCGGCAACATATAATATTGTCTCTACGATATCGGCATGACGCTGTCCGAGCCGTCCGGTAACACGACAACGACCAAAACTAGTCTCCATCCATTGTCCCTTCACCTCCTTAGGACGCTGGCTTGGCTGGTACAGAATTACTCGGGCTTGCCAAGCTGTACTTGTGGGTGCCACTTTATTACCAGTTGTCATTGTCAGCACCACTCCAGGTAGATGTTCTTTCTTTAGTAAGCTTTTTATTATTCTTCGAGCTGAGCGCCGTTATTTTTAATACTCCCCCCTCATGTCTCTGTAACCAACGATCTGGCGCACGTTCTCCATAATTTACTTTATTTATTCCAAATCTAACAAATTGACCTCGAACATCATCAGAAATACCATACGTCTTCGCTTCCAAGGCGGTCATGCCCGCCAGATAAGATTGCCACCGTATATTATCAACCAGGACGCTACTACCCCTGCTTGCCTGCTGTATATCACCAACCCCCATCGTGGCAGCGCCTTTGTTTGAATGGTGTAGAAATATAATCGAACATCCAGTATCAGCAGCAATACCTTCTAGCTTTCCAATGACTTTGGACATTGCTGCGCTATTATTCTCATCCTCCTGGTGGAAACGGCGAAGAGTATCCAAAATTATTAAACGTCTACCTTTTGAAACTTCATTGATCAAGTTGCTCCAATCCGGCAAGAAAATATTTGGACACTTCCCTACCAAAGGTTCGACCAGTAGCTTATCAGCTACAATCTGCTGCTGACGTGCTGTTAGATATTTTCCCAAAGCATATAAACGATGGTGAACGATGGTTTCAGAGTCCTCCACAGGTAAATATGCCACCAACCCAGTCGGATATTCACCAAAGTTTAAAAGATCTACACCACAAGTAATCTGCACAGCCAATTGTAATGCCAGCATTGACTTTCCAGCACCTCCCGGAGAAACAATCGCTCCGATAGTACCAATAGCCAAATTAGGCAAGACGTAATCAATTGGTTGTGGCTTAGCTTCAAATGCTTCCATTATGTTCAATGACATTGCTGTTACCTACCTAAAACAACACCGGGTCTGGCCGCTTTAAACATTGCTGATTTACGATCCGCAATCCACTGTTCTACTTCGGATAACTGCCATGCAACATTTCGGCTAGTAAGTGCTATACGGCGAGGAAACTCGCCTCGCTGTTCAAGGTTATAAATAGTGCGGGCTGACAATGGGATCATTTCCAGAAGTGTTTTTCTGTTAATGAGCGTGCTATGTGCCTTTGTTTGCATCTGCCTTCCTCCTGTTTCCAATCAGGCCTATACAATGCCAAGCATTACCACTTGCTAAAACCTATTCATTGGCTAAAATGGTTGACATGAAAATTACTATCTGGGAAGGCTGTGACCTCACAGTTGCAGCTGCAATTAAATTATTTGTAGAGCGTAGTTATCCGTACTCCATATTTTCACGGAGGTATCCAATACTGCGTCTCATACAGGAAGTTATTGATCCAGCAGTAGCTGCTTATGTAAATTCCCTGCCACCAAGTCATAAAGACTACATTTCTGGAGTAAATCTAGGATTTAGTGATGTACTTAAAAAAGTGGGCTTAAACGTCGTAGTACAGGCACAAAGACTTCTTTTGCGTAATTTCGTTCTGACTTTAGATCAACAAACTTCTCTTGATAAATGCTTTACCGCTACGATTGAGTCTCTTATTGAATTAGTCAGTGAGTGCGCATCCAAGCGGCCGAAGAAATCCTCTCCTGCAAAAGGAGTAACTATAAATTCACAGCGTAAGCTCGGTTATTGCGAGTTCTGCGGTAATCTAACCGAATTTTCCAAGTTGATCAGTGAGATATCAGAATTTGTTGCTAACGATAATGAGTTCCCCGTTCATGAAAAACAGGTCCTTAGTCATCGATATTGTTCTGACCATAGGCCCAAACTCACCAATGGTCTATGGAATCCCAAATACAGACAAGGAAAGCGGTCTCTCGAACAGTTCAATAAAGAATTAATAAGGCTTAGACGGCAATGCGCTAAACCGCATAAAGCTAACGCAAACACAGGGGATATATTGATTGATACCTATTTTCATGAGTGGATGCAGGGTCAAACTTTAACCCCAGCAGATCTAGATAAACTTAGGAATATTGCCAGACGAATGGTTGACTCCAAATTCACTGATACTAAGAAAAAAATAATCATATTAAAACACCAAGGTTTTAACCAGTTTGAAACCGCACAGGTTTTAGAAAAAAATCACTACACAACTATGACAAAGCAGGCTGTGTCCAAGGCCTTAGCGTCTGTGAGGAAAGAATTTTATATTTAAAATAGTATATCCACGAGCTATTATGGTGGCAGTTTAAGTCTTAATATCATCCACTTTATTGAATTATAACCAGCCACTTACGAGTGGTTTTTCGCGATTACTCTGCTTCAAATTGATGATTTTGAAAATACAGTATTATAGTTTATTGTTTGTAGCGCAGCTGTAAGCGTTATGCAAAACGGATCACAGTGATACTACCTCACCAGTAAATCACTGAAGCCGATCTGTAATGACATAGAACGAATTGGTTTTATGGTTATGCAATGGCTCATCCCCTTACTTGTCCCTGACCATAAAAAGCATTCGCTTTCCTGAAAGCAAGTCTAAGCCAAGGGGCGTTTACAGTTGTCTTCTCTTGGCTCATTAGGTACTGGCTTAATTATTAGAATCATGTCGGTGGCATTTAAGTCCAAATATGCCCAAACTTTTAGCAGCTAAAATTCGTCTTCTCATGTAGGGTCAAGAAGCTTATGACTTAACCTATTGATTATGTGAATTACCTTGTGAGTATTACTCGTAGGATGGAATCTTCCAAAACTCTGACAATTCACTCTGAATGCATGGTAACAAAGAACAGTTTAAACCATGGTCTGTTCAGCGTTAAATTTCTCAAGATAGACTTCCATTTCGCGAGTCCACCTAGGGGTAGGTACCGAGGTGATCATTAGCCAAGGAAACCACCATACAAGCATGAAGAGTAACATAAGCGGTGCGATCATTTCGGCCGAAGAATGAGAAACTATATACATAATGAATAATATTAGTAGAACTGTGTTTACAATCTGACCTACCAGAAAAAGACGCCAGCGAAAACAATGCCATTTCCTGTTGAACACAATCCGTCCATCCCGTTCTTCGAGCCAGTTACGCCACGGCTTGAGATAACCAGCCCGCAACCCATAACGATCACACATTATTACAGCCAAATCCTGCAGCCGATAATTATACAAGCCTGTGAGCCGATAAAGGCTGCGCTGACGAAGCTCACGCTTTGCCAGACGGACCGAATTTTTATTCAAATATGGCTGTGTCAGCATTTGCTCTAGCCGGCGCTTCCTAAGATTGAGTAGTCCACGAAATACACTTCCAGATTCAGCATTAATTACTCTGTGACGAACTACACCGAGTGCAATATAGATACACAGCAATAGCCAGCCGGTCTTAGGGTATTGATTCATCCATTGTATAATTACAGACAACTCAGGCACTTTTATTTTTCCTTTTTATGCAATCCAGATAAAACCAGTAAAGATTCAGTAAATTTTAGCGGCTAAAATTGCTCTCCTGGCGTAGATAAAAGAAGTATATCCACTTAAATTACTGATTATTAACTACTTACTAGTCCATTCATCAATCATATTCGCCCAATCTTGTAGCATCTCGGCCCTCTGCTCACGATATTCAGCCTTGTTATAAACAGCTCGTACCCCCTTTTGTTCATGGGCAAGGCACTTCTCAATCCAGTCAGTATTGTACCCGGCCTCATGTAGCAAGGTGCTGGCAGTACGCCGTAAGTCATGGGGACCAAACTTAGGTAACAACTCCCCTTCTTTCTGAGCCAGACGATACGTCAGTGTCAAAACCCGGTTTAAAGTAGCGCTACTCATTGGCGCATCGGAATCGTACCGCGAAGGAAGGATAAAATCAGAGCTACCGGCAAAGGTTTTGAGAGCAATCATAATATCCATTGCCTGTCTGGAAAGAAAAACCAAATGTGGATTACGTCGTTTCATCCTCTCCTTTGGTATCGTCCATAATGCCTCACTAAAATTGATCTCGTTCCAGGTTGCGTTAGTAAGCTCACTTTTACGTACCATCGTTAACAGCAAAAGTTTAACCGCTGCTCTGATTGATGGCGTCGTTCCTACCCGTTCCATGTACCGATACATCAGACCAATTTCAACTGGCGTCAATGCCCTGTCACGAGGCTCAAATTTCGCTATGCTTGCAGGCCGTACCAGATCAGCGGGATTCTCAACCTTCTGACCGCGCTCAATAGCCCAGCGATAGACTTGCAATACAATCTCTCTGGCGTGCACAGCTGTCGCCGGTGCCCCTCTCTCGACAATGTTATCGGTTAATGCGCGTAAGTCTTCATGTGTAATCTCCGTCAATTTCTGCTGCGCAAATTTTGACTTCAACTCCCTTTGATATACCGAACGCCGCATATCACGCGTCGATTCAGCCATTTGATAACCGCGTAACCATTTCTCAGCCCATGCACCAAAAGTCTCCGCATCTTTGATACGAGCTTTATCTCTAGCTTTTTCCCTCGCAGGCGATCTTCCACTGGCAACCATTTTTTTAGCTTCATTGAGCCGTTCACGCGCTTCTGCAAGCGTGATCCCTCCAACACCATAGCGGCCAAAAGTAACGGTCTCCTGTCTTCCGTTTATTGAATAGTTATAACGAAATGAAATAGTTCCAGCCGGAGTGACCGCAACATACAGACCATCACGGTCATTAACTTTATAGAGTTTCTCCTTCGGCTTAAGGTGACGCAGCCTGGTGTCAGTCAACATGTTTTATTGTTTTCCTTTATCAAAAATACCATGTTGTAAAAAATTCAGAAAAGTTGTTTAACTATCTGTTTTTAATTGAGTTATAAAAAATAAATACCATAACTCAACCGAAATTTATCACATGGTACTTTTTCAAACCTGAATTCGAAACCAGAGAGTACCATCAAAAATTCCATTGAAAAAACCGTGCTTCCCGTTGCTAACAGCTGCCAGAAAGTGCCAGATACAAAAACAAAAAAGCCCGCAGTTACGCGGGCTTAGAGGTACTTTACTGCTTTTACGTGCAGGCTGTTGCCAGACGCGAAATCATTCCCACTCGATCGTCGCCGGTGGCTTGCCGCTGATGTCATACACCACGCGGGAAATGCCGTTCACTTCGTTGATGATGCGGTTAGACACGCGGCCTAAGAAGTCATACGGCAGGTGCGCCCAGTGCGCGGTCATGAAGTCGATGGTTTCCACCGCACGCAGGGAAACAACCCAGTCGTACTTACGGCCATCGCCCATCACGCCGACGGAGCGTACCGGCAGGAACACGGTGAACGCCTGGCTCACTTTGTTGTACAGGTCAGCTTTGTGGAGCTCTTCGATGAAGATCGCGTCCGCGCGACGCAGCAGGTCGCAGTACTCTTTCTTCACTTCGCCCAGCACGCGTACGCCGAGGCCCGGGCCCGGGAATGGGTGACGGTAGAGCATGTCGTACGGCAGCCCCAGCTCCAGACCGATTTTACGCACTTCGTCTTTGAACAGCTCACGCAGCGGTTCCACCAGACCCATCTTCATCTCTTTCGGCAGGCCGCCCACGTTGTGGTGAGATTTGATAACGTGCGCTTTACCGGTTGCGGAGGCCGCAGACTCGATCACGTCAGGGTAGATAGTGCCCTGCGCCAGCCATTTCACGTCTTCCAGCTTCAGCGCTTCTTCGTCGAACACTTCCACGAACACGCGACCGATGATCTTACGTTTCGCTTCCGGATCGTTCTCGCCTTTCAGCGCGTCCAGGAAACGCTGCTCGCCTTCCACGTGAACGATGTTCAGACCGAAGTGGTCGCCAAACATGTCCATAACCTGCTTCGCTTCGTTCAGGCGCAGCAGGCCGTTATCCACGAAGACACAGGTCAGGTTTTTGCCGATGGCGCGGTGCAGCAGCATCGCGGTCACAGAGGAGTCCACGCCACCGGAGAGGCCGAGGATCACTTTGTCATCGCCAACCTGCTGGCGGATACGCTCCACGGCGTCGTCGATGATTTTTGCCGGGGTCCACAGGGCTTCACACTGGCAGATGTCACGCACGAAGCGCTCCAGCATGCGCATACCCTGACGGGTATGGGTCACTTCCGGGTGGAACTGCACGCCGTAGAAACGTTTTTCTTCGTTCGCCATGATGGCGAACGGGCAGCTTTCGGTGCTGGCAACGGTCACGAAGTCGGACGGGATGGCGGTAACCTTGTCGCCGTGGCTCATCCACACGTCCAGCAGCGGCTTGCCGTCTGCGGTCAGGGAGTCTTCGATACCGCGCACCAGCGCGCTGTCGGTGACAACTTCAACCTGTGCGTAGCCGAACTCACGCTCGTTAGAGCCTTCTACGTGGCCGCCCAGCTGCATCGCCATGGTCTGCATACCGTAGCAAACGCCGAACACCGGTACGCCCGCTTCGAACACGTACTGCGGCGCGCGCGGGCTGTTCTCTTCGGTGGTGCTTTCCGGGCCGCCGGACAGGATGATGCCGCTTGGATTGAATTCGCGAATCTGTGCTTCCGTGACATCCCACGCCCACAGCTCACAGTAAACGCCCAGCTCACGCACGCGGCGCGCCACCAGCTGAGTGTACTGAGAACCAAAGTCCAGGATGAGAATGCGATGTTTATGAATGTTTTCCGTCATTGACGCTAATTCCGAGGCAAGTGAAACAAAACAAAGCGCCCGGCATTGAGCCGGGCGCGGAAATTTATCAGGAGCCCAGACGGTAGTTCGGGGACTCTTTGGTGATCGTCACGTCGTGAACGTGGCTCTCCTGGATACCCGCACCGCTGATGCGTACGAATTCCGCTTTGGTACGCAGCAGGTCAATGGTACCACAGCCGGTCAGCCCCATACAGGAGCGCAGGCCGCCCATCTGCTGGTGAATGATCTCTTTCAGGCGGCCTTTATACGCCACGCGACCTTCGATACCTTCCGGTACCAGTTTGTCAGCAGCGTTATCGGTCTGGAAGTAACGGTCAGAGGAACCTTTAGACATCGCGCCCAGGGAGCCCATACCGCGGTAGGATTTATAAGAACGCCCCTGGTAGAGTTCGATTTCACCCGGGGATTCTTCGGTACCGGCCAGCATGGAGCCCACCATCACGGCTGCGGCACCTGCGGCGATCGCTTTGGCGATGTCGCCAGAGAAACGGATACCGCCGTCCGCGATAACCGGAATACCGGTGCCTTCCAGCGCTTCAACCGCGTCAGAAACCGCCGTGATCTGCGGCACGCCTACGCCGGTGACGATACGGGTGGTACAGATAGAGCCAGGACCGATACCCACTTTCACCGCGCTGCAACCCGCTTCCGCCAGCGCGCGAGCGCCTGCGCCTGTTGCTACGTTACCGCCGATGATCTGGAGATCCGGGTATTTAGCACGGGTTTCACGAATACGTTGCAGAACGCCTTCGGAGTGGCCGTGGGAGGAGTCAATCAGCAGCACGTCAACGCCCGCAGCAACCAGCGCGTCAACGCGCTCTTCGTTACCCGCACCTGCGCCAACCGCAGCGCCGACGCGCAGACGGCCATGCTCGTCTTTACAGGCGTTCGGTTTACGTTCTGCTTTCTGGAAATCTTTAACGGTGATCATGCCGCGCAGGTGGAAGTTCGCGTCCACTACCAGCGCTTTCTCAACGCGTTTTTCGTGCATTTTCGCCAGCACCACGTCGCGGGTTTCGCCTTCACGCACGGTCACCAGACGCTCTTTTGGTGTCATGTAGACGCTGACAGGCTGGTTCAGGTCAGTCACGAAACGCACGTCACGACCGGTAATGATACCCACCAGTTCGTTGTCTTCAGTGACTACCGGATAGCCTGCAAAGCCGTTACGCTCGGTCAGGGCTTTCACTTCGTGCAGCGTGGTGGTTGGCAGAACGGTCTGAGGATCGGACACGATACCGGATTCATGCTTCTTCACGCGGCGAACTTCTTCCGCCTGACGCTCGATAGACATGTTTTTGTGGATAAAGCCAATGCCGCCTTCCTGTGCCAGGGCGATAGCCAGACGCGCTTCAGTCACGGTGTCCATTGCTGCGGAGAGCATAGGAATGTTCAGACGAATGGTTTTCGTCAACTGCGTGCTGAGGTCGGCAGTATTCGGCAGAACGGTGGAGTGAGCGGGAACGAGGAGGACGTCGTCAAACGTCAGTGCTTCTTTAGCGATACGTAGCATGGGCAATATCTCTGACCTGGGTGGTTAAATATTGCCGTGGCATTATACAGAGCGTAACCGATTGCATCCACACTTTTTTGAAAAAAATGCTTGCGCTCACCTCTCAGAAGGTTACTATCGACTGAATAACTTGCTGATTTAGAATTTGATCCCGCTCACATGTTATCCTCTCAATCCCCCTCAATTTATACTGTCAGCCGCCTTAATCAGACGGTACGTTTGCTGCTTGAGCAGGAAATGGGACAGGTCTGGATCAGCGGTGAAATCTCTAACTTCACGCAGCCTGCTTCCGGTCACTGGTACTTTACGCTGAAAGACGACACCGCTCAGGTGCGCTGCGCGATGTTCCGCAACAGCAACCGTCGCGTGACGTTCCGTCCTCAGCATGGCCAGCAGGTTCTGGTTCGCGCCAACATTACCCTGTATGAGCCGCGCGGCGATTATCAGATTATCGTCGAGAGCATGCAGCCCGCCGGTGAAGGCTTGCTGCAACAGAAGTACGAGCAGCTAAAAGCCATGCTTTCGGCTGAGGGATTGTTCGACCAGCAGTTTAAAAAACCCCTTCCCTCACCAGCCCACTGCGTTGGGGTTATCACGTCGAAAACCGGTGCGGCCCTGCACGATATTTTGCACGTCCTGAAGCGCCGTGACCCTTCCCTGCCCGTCATTATCTACCCGACTGCCGTTCAGGGTGACGATGCGCCGGGGCAGATCGTGCGCGCCATTGAGCTGGCGAATGCGCGTCAGGAGTGTGATGTCCTGATCGTCGGGCGCGGCGGCGGCTCGCTGGAAGACCTGTGGAGCTTTAACGACGAGCGCGTGGCGCGGGCAATCTTTGCCAGCCTTATCCCGGTGGTAAGCGCCGTCGGCCATGAAACGGATGTGACGATAGCGGATTTTGTCGCGGATTTACGCGCGCCCACGCCGTCCGCGGCGGCAGAGGTAGTCAGCCGTAACCAGCAGGAGCTGCTGCGTCAGATCCAGAACGGGCAGCAGCGCCTGGAGATGGCGATGGACTACTTCCTCGCCAACCGTACCCGCCGCTTTACCCAGCTTCACCATCGTCTGCAACAGCAGCATCCGCAATTGCGTCTCGCGCGTCAGCAAACCGTGCTGGAACGTCTGCGTCAGCGGATGAACTTCGCGCTGGATAACCAGCTTAAGCGGGCGGTATCGCGCCAGCAGCGCACGACGCAGCGTCTGAACCAGCAGAATCCGCAGCCGAAGATTTATCGCGCACAAACGCGGATCCAGCAGCTTGAGTATCGCCTCGCGGAAAATATCCGCTCACGCCTGAGCACCACGCGCGAGCGTTTTGGCAATGCGGTCACCCATCTGGAAGCCGTCAGCCCGCTCTCCACGCTGGCCCGCGGCTATAGTGTGACCACCGCGACGGACGGCAAAGTGTTGAAGCAGACGAAACAGGTCAAAGCCGGGGATGTACTCACCACCCGGCTTTCTGACGGCTGGGTCGAGAGTGAGGTGAAAGAGATCAAACCGATGAAAAAAACGCGCCAGCGTAAAAGCGGATAAATCTTCGCCGGTTACAAACTATACTGCTGCTATTGCCTTTTTTAATAAGGAGAGCAGCATGCCCCATCTTCATAGCGTCATCCCTCCGTATATTCTTCGTCGTATTATCGAAAGCGGGTCAGAGCCCCAGCAGCGCTGCGCCCGTCAGACATTAACCCATGTGCAAACCCTGATGGCGCATATGCCGGGCAAGCCCGCCGCGCCGCATGTGAATAAAGCCGGACAGCTTGAGCGTGACATCTACGATGCGAAACAGACCCAGGAGCTGCCGGGTACCCAGGTGCGCTATGAAGGCCAGCCCTCCAACGGCGATGTGGCGGTGGATGAAGCGTACGATTATCTGGGTATCACCCATGATTTCTTCTGGAAAGAATATCAGCGCGATTCACTCGATAACAAAGGACTGATCCTCACCGGCACCGTGCATTATGGTCGGGAATATCAGAACGCCTTCTGGAACGGCCAGCAGATGGTCTTTGGCGACGGTGACGGAGAAATCTTCAACCGCTTCACCATTGCCATCGACGTGGTGGCGCATGAGCTTAGCCACGGCGTGACCGAGACCGAAGCCGGGCTGATTTATTTTGAACAGTCGGGCGCGCTAAACGAGTCGCTGTCAGACGTGTTTGGCTCGCTGGTGAAGCAATACCATCTTAAGCAAACCGCCGATCGGGCAGACTGGCTGATTGGTGAGGGTCTGCTGGCGGAGGGTATCAACGGGAAAGGGCTACGTTCCATGTCTGAACCCGGTACCGCCTACGACGATCCGCTGCTCGGCAAAGACCCGCAGCCCGCGCACATGAAAGACTTCATCAAAACGCGCGAGGATAACGGCGGCGTGCATCTTAACTCCGGCATCCCCAACCGCGCGTTTTACCTGGCCGCAACGGCGATCGGTGGCTACGCCTGGGAAAAAGCGGGTTATGCCTGGTACGACACGGTTTGCGATCGCAACCTGGCGCAGGATGCGGATTTTGATGCCTTTGCAAAACTGACGATCGCGCACGGCGAGAAACGCTCCGGTAGCGACGTTGGGGCGGCTATAAAACAAGCCTGGGAACAGGTGGGAGTACTGTAATGCAGGTACCGGAACTGACGGATGACGCCGTGGTTGAGCTGGCCCGGGAAGGCGGCGTCGCCTTTATTCCTAAGCTGAGCGGTCAGCGCACAATCGCCCTCTCCACGCTCAACGAGGCGCAGCGTCAGCGCGTGGTAAATATTCTGGAACAGGCTATCCCGCGCGGACAGCCACCGGGCCAGGCGTCGTCTCCGGGCAGCGGCGATCAGCGCTATTTTCGCATTCAGATAATCTGGACCCGGCACAATCAGGCGCAGTATACCGATATTATTGTGCTGGTTCCGGAGCAGGAAGCGCCGGAATCGCTGATTGAGCTATGGCAAAAAGGAGAAGGCTGCGTGTGCGATTAAGCCCCAGCCCTGACGAACTCGACGCGTTTTTTTGAGATCAGCCCGTGGCCGTTCTGACAGAAGTAATCCACCGTGCCGCAGGCCTTGAGTACCTGAAGCGGCTGATGGCAGTCAGGGCAGCGCGCTTCGAGGGGAATATCTTTATTGCAGCTGTCGCAGTGCGCGATACCGTTTTGCGGCTCGAGCGCTGCGTGGCAATCCGGACAGGTAATCGACATGCTCTCTCCTGTTGAGTTGGGCCGGGACAGGACAACTGCCCCGGCAGACTGAATAGTATCAGGCTTCGGTAGCCGGTTTAGTTTGCGCATTTTCCAGCATGCGACGTACCGGAACAATGAGGACGATCAGCACCGCAGCACAAATCAGCAGCGCAATGGAGCAACGGGCAAAGAGGTCTGGCAGCATATCCAGCTGGTCGGCCTTCACGTGACCGCCAATCAGCCCCGCAGCCAGGTTACCCAGCGCACTGGCGCAGAACCACAGGCCCATCATCTGGCCGCGCATTCTTTCCGGCGCCAACAGGGTCATGGTCGCCAGACCAATCGGACTCAGGCACAGTTCCCCGAGCGTCAGCATCAGGATACTACCCACCAGCCAGAACGGAGAAACCCCTGCCCCACCGTTGCTCAGTACGTTCTGCGCCGCCAGCATCATCAGGCCAAAGCCCGCCGCTGCACACAGAATACCGATCACGAACTTGGTGATGCTGCTCGGACGAATGTTTTTGCTCGCCAGCTTCGGCCATGCCCAGCTAAATACCGGGGCCAGCAGAATGATGAACAGGGCATTAATCGACTGGAACCACACCGCCGGGATCTCAAAATCACCGATCATGCGGTTAGTGTAGTCGTTGGCGAACAGGTTGAAGGAGGTTGGCTTCTGCTCGAACGCGGACCAGAAGAACGCGGCGGAGACCAGCAGAATAAAGCACACCAGCAGCCTTGCGCGCTCTTTGCGATTCAGCCCGGCGAAGATGAACAGATAGATGAAGTAGAGCGCGACGGAGGCGGCAATCACATACACCAGCACGCTGGCGACCGCGACCGGATTAATCACAATCACGCCCTGGGCAATCAACGTAACGATGATTGCAACACCCACAGCCAGCGCCAGCAGCCAGGCGCCCACGCCGTTACGTTTCACTACCGGACTGTTCCAGGTGGAGTCCAGACCGACTTCGCTGTCGTAACGCTTCATGGCCGGAACGGCAAACACGCGGAAGATAATCAGGGCGACCAGCATCCCAATACCACCGATACCAAAGCCCCAGTGCCAGCCGTGGGTTTTAATCAGCCAGCCGGAAATCAGAGGGGCAATGAACGAGCCCATGTTGATGCCCATATAGAACAGCGAGAAACCGCCGTCACGACGCGCATCGCCCTTTTTGTACAGTGTCCCCACCATGACCGAGATACAGGTCTTGAACAGGCCGGAGCCGAGCACGATAAACATCAGGCCGATGAAGAACAGGTTGTCGCCCATGATGGCCGACAGGGCAATCGACAGGTGCCCAAGCGCAATCAAAATCGAACCGTACCAGACGGCCCGCTGCTGGCCGAGCCAGTTATCCGCCAGCCAGCCGCCCGGCAGCGCGGCGAGGTACATGGTGCCAGCAAAAATACCGACAATCGCCGAGGCGTTTTCACGCGCCAGGCCCATTCCGCCGTCATACACGGTGGCGGCCATAAACAGGATCAGTAGCGGGCGAATACCGTAAAACGAGAAACGCTCCCACATCTCGGTGAAGAACAGAGAACCGAGCGGATAAGGATGGCCGAAGAAGGTTCGGCTCTCTTTTTGATTAACAGAGGATTGCATAATTCTCCCGAAAAGGTATGTGTCGTGCTTGTAAACACCAGCATGTACGCCGAACGGTTACGTATCCGATCGATTTTTTACATGCGGCGAAATGTTGGTTAACCATTTGATAACCAGGCGCTAGTTTTGTCTAGTACCGAACCCTGGACTTTAAGACGAAAATTCGACGATTGTCTACTTTCTTAGATATAAACATGGTTCAAAGCGAATAGTGATTGACATCACACAGGGAAGGCGGGCCTTTTGAATGAGCGAAAAAAACCCGCGACAGGCGCGGGTTTTAGTGAGATCGGTAAGGATTATTTGCTTTTCTTAATGTGCTTAATCAAACGCTTACGCTTACGCATCTGGTTCGGCGTCAGGGTGTTGCGTTTATTCGCAAACGGGTTTTCCCCTTCCTTGAACTGAATACGGATAGGCGTACCCATCACGTCCAGCGACTTGCGGAAGTAGTTCATCAGGTACCGTTTGTAGGAGTCCGGCAGATCCTTCACCTGGTTACCGTGGATCACCACGATAGGCGGGTTATATCCCCCGGCGTGAGCATATTTCAGCTTCACGCGACGACCGCGCACCAGCGGCGGCTGGTGGTCTTCAGCAGCCATGTTCATGATACGGGTCAGCATCGCCGTGCTCTGACGGCGGGTAGAGCTGTCATAAGCTTCACGAACGGATTCGAACAGGTTGCCGACACCACTCCCGTGCAGGGCAGAGATAAAGTGAACGCGGGCAAAGTCGATAAAGCCCAGACGGAAGTCCAGCGTCTCTTTCACCTGCTCGCGCACTTCATTGCTCAGGCCGTCCCACTTGTTGACGACGATAACCAGTGAGCGCCCACTATTGAGGATAAAGCCGAGCAGAGAGAGATCCTGATCGGAGATACCTTCACGTGCGTCAATAACCAGCAGCACCACGTTGGCGTCTTCAATCGCCTGAAGGGTCTTGATCACCGAGAATTTTTCCACCACATCGGTGATTTTCCCGCGCTTACGCACCCCTGCGGTGTCGATAAGTACGTACTCACGTTCATCGCGCTGCATTGGAATGTAGATGCTGTCACGCGTTGTGCCTGGCATGTCGTAAACCACCACGCGCTCTTCGCCGAGAATACGGTTAGTAAGCGTAGACTTACCCACGTTTGGGCGACCCACGATAGCCAGCTTGATAGGCAGATCCTGCGGGTTGAAGTCGTCTTCCGGCTCTTCCTCTCCTTCTTCTCCGGCTTCAAACTGCGCCCAGTATTCAGCGTCCTCATCCACCTCTTCCGGTGGGTTTACTTCATCAACCCACGGCAGCAGAACGGTTTCCAGCAGGCTGGTGACGCCACGGCCATGCGAGGCCGCGATAGGATAAATATCGCCCAGGCCTAAAGACCAGAAATCCGCAATGGCCTGATCGGCATCGATGCCGTCAGTTTTGTTCGCCACCAGGAAGGTTGGCTTTTCGCGTGAACGCAGATGTTTAGCGATAGCAGAATCCGCGGGCATCAGGCCAGCGCGAGCATCCACCATAAACAGAACGACATCCGCTTCTTCGATAGCCAGCAGAGATTGCTCTGCCATGCGGGTTTCTACGCCGTCTTCCGTACCGTCAATACCCCCGGTATCGATACAGATGAACTCGCGTCCTTCCACCTCTGCACGACCGTACTTACGGTCACGCGTCAGCCCCGGGAAATCCGCAACCAGCGCATCACGGGTGCGTGTTAAACGGTTAAAAAGAGTGGATTTTCCAACGTTAGGGCGCCCGACAAGCGCGACCACAGGTACCATGTTTGAAGCCTCATAAAATTCAAAATAACGTCGCTTTCGCAGCGTTTTTAAAAATGTCAAAACGGCTCCTGAGTGAACAGGAGCCGTTTAGTATACTACAACCGCCGGGTAATTAACGCGTGATCGCGTACAGCGTGCCGTCTTTTGCCTGAATCAGCAGTTTGCCGTCAGCCACAACGGGCTCCGTCAGGAAGCCTGAGCTATCCACTTTCTGCTGTGCCACGAAGCGGCCATTCTCTGGATCGATCCAGTGCATATAGCCTTCGCTGTCGCCCACCACCAGGCTGCCGTTATACAGTGCCGGTGCGGTCAGCAGACGGTGCAGCAGATCGCTTTGCGTCCACAGCGTTACGCCACCTTCGGTGCTCAGCGCCAGCAGGCGGTCGTTCTGATCCACCATATAAATACGGTTGCCGTCGACGATGAAATCGTTCACGGAACCCAGCTCACGTTTCCACATGATCTGGCCGCTACGCAGGTCCAGCGCCGTCAGGTTGCCGTTATACGCCAGCGCGTAAACCACACCGTCGACGATAACTGGCGTGGTGTCCACGTCACTCAGACGGTCGATTTCAGTTGAACCGGTCGCCTGGGAAATACGCTGCTGCCAGATCATCTGGCCCTGCTGCATCAGTACCGCACTGACACGGCCGTTGTCACCGCCCACAATGGCGGCGCCAAATGCGGTCGCCGGAGCAGATTCACCACGCAGAGACAGCGCTGGCATATCCAGGTTAACCGTCCATTTTACCAGACCATCGGCTTCGTTCAGCGCCTGCAACTGGCCGTTGCTGGTATGGATCAGCACCAGGCCGTCGCTGACAACCGGACGCGACAAGGATTCACCGGCAACGGTGGTCTGCCATGCAACCGAACCGTCGCTGGCATTCAGCGCGTAAACCTGCGCTTTTTCGCTGCCCACATACACGTGACCGCCAGTAACGGTCAGGCCGCCAGAAAGCAGTGCAGGTTTACGGGAGAACCAGCCGTCTTTTTCCGCCAGGTTAATGGACCACACTTCTTTTCCGTCATCAGCGTTCAGCGCTTTAACGGTGCCTTTGCGATCGGCCGCATAGACAACGCCGTCAGCAAATGCCGGGTGCAGGTTGGAATAAAAATCGCCAATACCATCGCCTACGGAAGTGTCCCAGGCGGTGGATGGGGTGAACTGGTTTTCAACCGTCGGCAGCGGGGACATTTTAACAACGTCTTCTTCGCCACTGAACAGTGAACAACCACTCAATAACGTAACAGAAAGCAGTCCTGGCAGAAGTAATTTACGCAATTGCATTGGGTCCCTCTCAGACGGACAAATTATTTATTTTCATCTGCATCATTTCGCTCAGCGCAGGTGAAGCTTTACTATCCACGCCAGCTTGCCACGCTTTACGCGCGCCCGCTTTATCACCCTTACTCAGCAGTGCTTCACCGCGAAGATCGGCAACAATAGCGGCAAAGCCTTCGCCTTTAATGGTATCAAGCGTTTTGAGCGCGTCGTCGGCTTTTTTCTGCTGAACCTGGATACGCGCCAGACGCAGATTGATCACCGCTTTCAGATTATCGTCACTGGCAGCAGCAAGCCCCTGAGACAGTTGCGCAGCGGCTTTGTCCAGTTCGTTTTTATCAACATACTGCTGAGCCACTTCCAGCGCAGCCAGCGCGCCGTAGGTGTTTTTGTTGTCAGCGGCAAATTTCTCCGCAGCCGTCAGCGTTTGCGGCTGATCGGCACGGATTGCGCTAACGGTATTTTCGTAGTTCAGGGACGAACCGCGAGCAGAGTCAGCCTGATGATTGTTCCAGTAACGCCAGCCTACCAGCGCACCAACACCTAAAATAACCCCTACAACCAGTGCCTTGCCGTTTTCAGCAAAGAAGCGTTTAACCGCATCAACCTGGTCGTGTTCGTTCTCGTAAATTTCCACGCAGTCCTTCTCCTTAGCCCAATAGAGTGCGCAAGTGCGCCGCAACGCCATCCTGCGTTACCGTAGTTTGCTCACCAGAGCGCAGGTCTTTAACTACCACTTCGCCGTTGGCCACTTCGGACTCACCCAGCACCAGTGCGATACTTGCGCCCCACTTATCGGCACGAGCAAACTGTTTTTTAAAGTTGCCGCCGCCGTGGTTGGTCATCAGCTTAACGTCCGGCAGCGCATCGCGCACGCGTTCGGCAAGCTGCATTGCCGCAGACTGCGTATCCGCACCTGAGGCCACCAGGTATATATCGACAACAGGATCGGCTTTAAATTCCGGATTAACTGCCTGAACCAGCAAAACAAGTCGCTCAAGGCCCATCGCGAAGCCTACTGCCGGTGCTGCGCGACCACCCAGTTGCTCGACCAGACCGTCATAACGACCGCCAGCACAGACGGTGCCCTGCGAACCGAGGCTGGTGGTGACCCACTCAAATACGGTGCGGTTGTAGTAGTCCAGACCGCGCACCAGACGCTGGTTAACGGTATAAGCAATGCCCGCCGCTTCAAGCAGCTTGCACAGGCCGGCAAAGTGTTCGCGAGAATCCTCATCCAGGTAGTCACCCAGCGCTGGCGCATCGTTCAGCAGCGCCTGTACGTCAGGATTTTTGGAATCGAGTACGCGCAGCGGGTTGCTGTACATACGACGCTTACAGTCTTCGTCGAGCTTCTCTTTGTGCTGTTCCAGGAACGCCACCAGCGCATCGCGATAGTTCGCACGCGCTTCCAGAGAACCGATAGAGTTCAGCTCCAGGGATACGTGTTCAGAAATACCGAGCGCACGCCACCAGCGGGCAGTCAGCATAATCAGTTCAGCATCGATATCTGGTCCTTGCAGACCAAACACTTCCACGCCAAGCTGGTTGAACTGACGGTAGCGGCCTTTTTGCGGACGTTCGTGGCGGAACATCGGGCCGATATACCACAGGCGCTGCTCCTGATTGTACAGGAGACCATGTTCGATGCCGGCGCGTACGCAACCCGCCGTCCCCTCAGGACGCAGGGTCAGGCTGTCGCCGTTGCGGTCCTCAAAGGTATACATCTCTTTTTCAACCACGTCGGTTACTTCGCCGATCGCGCGTTTGAATAACGGGGTCTGCTCTACAATCGGCAAACGAATTTCGCTGTAACCGTAGCTGCCGAGCACCTGCTTCAGTGTGCCTTCAATGCGCTGCCAGATGGCGGTTTCGCCAGGCAGATAATCGTTCATGCCGCGGATGGCTTGAATGTTTTTTGCCACGTTTATTCTCTTTCTATATACAAAAAAGAACCCAAAGAATGGGTTCAATCATACATGGGAAGCAGCCTGCTTCCCATCACGTTATTTTTCAACCTGCTGAACGCTGATGCGCTGCGCTTCGTCCATCATCGTCGCTTTTGCACGAATGCGGGCTTCGAGCTGGTCGATCATGTCACTATTATCCAGACGATCTTTACGAACGCCATCCTCATAGAGACCACTTTTCTTGTTACCGCCGGTCACGCCCAGCGTGGACACCAGCGCTTCACCCGGACCGTTCACCACGCAGCCGATGATGGAAACGTCCATCGGGGTGATGATGTCTTCCAGGCGCTGCTCCAGAGCATTCACGGTGCCAATCACGTCAAACTCCTGACGTGAACAGGTTGGGCAGGCGATGAAGTTGATCCCACGCGCGCGGATACGCAGTGATTTCAGGATGTCGAAACCGACTTTGATCTCTTCCACCGGATCGGCGGCCAGGGAGACGCGTAACGTGTCGCCGATGCCTTCAGAGAGCAGCAGGCCGAGACCAATCGCCGATTTTACCGAACCGCTGCGCAGACCGCCCGCCTCGGTGATGCCAAGATGCAGCGGCTGATCGATCTGTTTTGCCAGCAGACGATACGATTCAACGGCCAGGAAGACGTCAGACGCTTTCACGCTCACTTTGAACTGATCGAAGTTAAGGCGATCCAGGTGATCGACGTGACGCATGGCGGATTCGAGCAGCGCCTGCGGCGTCGGCTCACCGTACTTTTCCTGGAGATCTTTTTCCAGAGAGCCAGCGTTTACGCCGATACGGATTGGAATGTTTTTGTCGCGGGCGCAGTCAACCACCATGCGAATGCGCTCTTCGTTGCCGATGTTGCCTGGGTTAATACGCAGACAATCGACACCGTATTCAGCGACTTTCAGCGCGATACGGTAATCGAAGTGAATATCGGCAACCAGCGGAACACTCACCTGCTGCTTGATCAGTTTGAACGCCTCGGCGGCGTCCATGGTAGGCACAGAGACGCGAACAATGTCCGCGCCGACGCGTTCTAATGCTTTGATTTGATTGACCGTCGCTTCTACATCCGTAGTACGCGTATTGGTCATCGACTGGACGGCGATAGGCGCCCCATCGCCGATTGGCACGTTCCCAACGTAAATCCGTTTCGATTTTCTACGTTGAATAGGAGCCTGGTTATGCATGTAAAATCTCCCGCATTGCCCGTCTGTTACTGTGCTGCTGATTGTTCGGCATTAACGGTAAGACGCGCAACCTGGTTAGTTCTGATAAAGCGGCTCAGATCGACAGGTTTTCCTTGATACTGGATCTGTACCGCTGCCGGTGCGCCGATTTTAAGCTTGTAAGGTGCCTGGCCCGTTAGATTTAACGTGCCATCTTTACGTTGCAGGCCGCTGAACAGCTTTTTACCTGTCGCGTCAGTCACTTCCAGCCAGCAATCAGCCGTAAAATTCATCACCAGCGCATTCGGGTCCACGGCAGGTGCCGCCGTGCCAGCCGGGTCAGTTGGCAGTGACGCCGCGGTGTTCTCTGCCGGTGCCGTTGCCGCAGGGGCGGTATCAACATTGGCCTGAGAAGGTGATACGACCGCGTTCTGATCCTGGGTCTGGGTGGCTGGCGCGGTATTCGCCGTCGCTTCTGGCGTCGCCGCTGGCTCGGTTGCAGGCGTGTTGCTTGCTGCCGACTGAGGTTCGCTGGAGGTCGCCCCTTCGGTGCTCAACGGCACGCTTTGCGCGCCGTTATTACCAGACTGATTAAGCTCAGCGGAGGACTGATCGGCCATGGTGGTGATCTCTTCCTGCTGCGCTTTGTGGTTTTGCCACCACCATGCGCCCGTCAGGCCGACAACCACAAACAGGACCAGCCAGGTAAAGCTCATCAGCCAGCCATCGCGTTTTTTACGACGTTTACCCAGAGAGAAGCTTTGCATCGGCGCAACTTTTGCCGCACGCACAGGCGCCTGCTTCTCCATCATCGGCAGTAATTCGTCTTCAGGGATATGAACCAGTTTGGCGTAAGAACGGATATAACCGCGCAGAAACGTTGAAGCCAGATCGGCGGGTGCCTTATCTTCTTCAATATCGCGAACGGTGGAAACCTTCAGGCACAGGCGTTCTGCAACGGCTTGCTGGCTAAGTCCGAGTTGTTCACGGGCGTTGCGAAGACGAACGCCAGTGGAGAGTGCTGCATTTTGATCGTGAGTGGCTTCAGTATTCATTCGCTACAACTACTGGTACGTGAAAATAAGGGTTCAGGTGCCGGTGAGTCACAATGCCACCCGCACCGCGAAACTTTAGGTCAGTTAACCTGGAACAAACAGTATAAGACTGTCGGGCCGCAGATGACAGCGCTGGCAGGCCTTCACGCTAAACTGTTGTTACGTCGTTACATACTGCCCGAAAGTCGTATGAAACGCACCGTAATTATTAATCAGTCGTGATGATTGTGACTGAATATTCAGTAAATTAATGCTTCACGGCGCAAAAAATGCGCCGTGTCTGCATAATAATCAAACGGTTTTAACCGCGATTGACTCACCCTGCATACGCTTACGCAGCGTACGCTTGGTACGGTCAATAACGTCACCCGCCAGCTGGCCACAGGCTGCGTCGATATCGTCGCCACGCGTTTTACGTACGATGGTGGTGAAACCATACTCCATCAGCACTTTTGAGAAGCGATCGATACGGCTGTTCGAGCTACGGCCATACGGCGCGCCCGGGAACGGGTTCCATGGGATCAGGTTGATCTTGCATGGCGTATCTTTAAGCAGTTCAGCCAGCTCATGTGCATGCTCGGTACCGTCGTTAACATGATCCAGCATCACGTATTCAATGGTCACGCGGCCCTGGTTAGCGTTGGATTTCTCCAGGTAACGGCGCACGCCAGCCAGGAAGGTTTCGATATTGTACTTTTTGTTGATCGGCACAATTTCGTCACGGATGGCGTCGTTTGGCGCGTGAAGAGAGATGGCCAGCGCAACGTCAATCATGTCACCCAGTTTGTCCAGCGCAGGCACCACGCCGGAAGTAGAGAGCGTAACGCGGCGCTTGGACAGACCAAAACCGAAATCGTCGAGCATAATTTCCATCGCCGGAACGACGTTGGTCAGGTTGAGCAGCGGTTCACCCATCCCCATCATCACCACGTTGGTGATTGGACGTGTACCGGTGACTTTCGCCGCGCCCACGATTTTCGCGGCACGCCAGACCTGGCCGATGATTTCCGACACGCGCAGGTTACGGTTAAAGCCCTGCTGCGCCGTAGAGCAGAATTTGCACTCCAGCGCACAGCCCACCTGAGAAGAGACGCACAGCGTGGCGCGATCGTCTTCCGGGATATACACGGTTTCAACGCGCTGATCGCCAACGGCAATGGCCCACTTGATGGTGCCATCTGAAGAGCGCTGCTCTTCCACCACTTCCGGTGCGCGGATTTCAGCCACTTCTTTAAGCTTATTGCGCAGCACTTTGTTGATGTCCGTCATGTCATCAAAGTTGTCGCTGCAATAGTGGTACATCCATTTCATGACCTGATCGGCACGAAACGGCTTCTCGCCCATCTCTTTAAAGAACTCGCGCATCTGCTGACGGTTCAGGTCCAGCAGGTTAATTTTTCCATTTTTATTGGGAACCGCAGGAATGGCGACTTCGGAGGTATTCACTAATTCAGACATAATTTTTTCCGGCCTCGTTGTTACACGTTGTGGCCCTTGGTGGGTTGAAAAGAAACGCCCCGGTAAGCAGTCTGCTCGTCCGGGGCGTTGCATTGTACAAAGTCTGGCGCAGGGATGCCACGTTTGCACGCGGCATTTACGAAATTATTAGCGAGTGCGCGGGCACACTTCGCCTTCAGCGAAGAAGAACGCGATTTCGCGCGCAGCAGATTCAACAGAGTCGGAACCGTGGGTGCCGTTCTCGGTGAAGCTGTCTGCGTAGTCGGCGCGCAGAGTACCTGCCAGTGCGTTGTCCGGGTTGGTTGCACCCAGCAGATCGCGGTGACGCTGTACCGCGTTTTCGCCTTCCAGTACGGATACCACGATTGGGCCAGAAGTCATGAACTCGACCAGACCGTCAAAGAATGGGCGACCTTCGTGCTCAGCGTAGAAACCGCGAGCCTGCTCAACGGTCAGGTGCAGCATTTTGGTGCCAACGATCTTAAACCCTGCTGATTCAAAGCGAGCGAAGATGCTGCCAATAACGTTTTTTGCCACCGCGTTTGGTTTGATGATGGAAAAAGTACGTTCAATAGCCATTGATAACCTCTGTAAAATGTTCTGTTGTTTTTGCATACCTGAGTATGGTGTGGCGCGGATTATAAAGAGCAATAGCGCCATTGCCTATGGTTATGCATAACATTTTTTTAAAATGAGACGAAGATTAGCAACAGCTCGTATTTCGCATACCGTGTTGATGATGAAAACAGAGCGGACACTGCTTTTCATCAGACGTAAATGACCAGAAATGACGGTGGCACGTCAGGCAAACGGCTTCATATGCCGGTATGGTCACGCTTTTCGCTGTTCCTTCTGTTTGCGTCACGTTTATCGCCGCATGCTGGCATACCGCTACGCAGCCGCCGCACCCCGTACAGCGTCCGGTTTCCACGACCAGTTCAGTGTTCTCAAACCGAATCGCGTTTTCCGTACAACTCCGCCAGCACGCGCCGCAGAGTACGCAGGATTCGGTATCGAGAGTTATCTCTGCCTCGCTAAACGCAGAAAACGCCCTGCGCAGATCACGCTGACCGGGCACGACGCTACAGACCCGGACATCCTCACGGGGAACGTGCATCAGCGCACGCCGGGCGGTATTAACCTCGTTGACGGGTATATGTTTAAACGCCCACGCCGCTTCACCGCGTCGACGAAGCGCCAGATTCAGCCGGGCAATCGCCAGCAACCAGTCAGGATTCTGCTCCGCGTCGATACTGATAAAACGAACGTGGTACTGCGCGTGCCACAGCAGAAGCTCATTCACCCCTGGCGCACGGTCAGTAAACGGCCCAACAAGCGTATCGCCACTCAGAAAGCGTTTTCGCGGCGTGATGCCGGTGATGGCCCCAGCGGGGCAGACGAACAGGCAGTCACCGCATTCAATACAGCGGCTGTCATCAACCGAGACGCCTGAGTCGGTAAAAGAAAAAGCCTGCACAGGACAGACGTCCGCGCAGGCGAGGCAGGAAGAGTGGCGAAAACGGCGACGGACGCACGCATGCGTCACGTCCATCGCCGGGGCAAAGGTCAATCCGCCCATCAGCCAATACTGAAGAAAACAAAGCGCAGCATCAGCTCACCGACAATCAGCAACGCGCCTCCCAGCAGTATGGGAGATCGCGCCGCTTTCAGACCGCCCGCAGCAAAGCACAGCATACCCGCAACGGATACGCACCAGCTCAGCAGATGAACGGTTCGCAGTTGCTCCAGCATCTGTAGCGGTGCATGAGGGAACGTCACCACGGTGTGGTCCATAGCCGTAATATCTGCCAGCCAGACGGGCTGCATCACCAGACGCACAAGCACCAGCAGCGTGATAATGACAACCGCCGCACGCACGGTTGACTGGGAACGCGTCCCAACGACCATGCAGGCTGAACCGATAATCCCCACCGAACCGATAAACAGCACCAGAGTGTTAACATGCTGCCATGTCACCACGGATGCGTGCATGTAGATCTGCGCCATGCAGAACACATCCACCAGCCCGACAAGACCTGCCACAACCAGCAGTGGCTTCCAGCCAGGCTTTTTGACAAACATCAGCAGCGTTGCGAGGCCAAGTGCCGCAAGATAAAGACTGGCAAAGATAATCTCACGGCTCAGCCAGGAGCTGGATACGTGGCGCAGCGCGTTAAAAGCATTAAGCGGATAGCCCATGTGCAGCGCGGAGGCGAGCAGCCCCAGGCTCGCCAGCACAAACGCTCCGGCAGCCGGCAGCAGCGCGCTACGTTGCGTGCTTCCGAACGCCAGCCACAGCGTAACGCCAACCGATCCTTGCAGGAACAGCGTAAAAATCAGCAGCGGTAACTCATGCATGACGTTTCCCCTCTTTCTCTGCGCCCTGATGCGCTTTGATCACCAGGTTTGGTTTGGTGATGGAGGAATCAGGCAAGTCTTTCACATCACAGACCGCACCATACTTCGCCCGCAGTTCATCAATCGGCCCGAATTTAATCGCTTCGAGTGGACAGGTTGCCACACAGACGGGCTGCTCTCCCTTCGCCTGGAGATCCACGCAGAAATCACATTTGGACATCTGCCCGGTCTGCTCGTTGAGCTGTGGCGCGCCGTAAGGGCAAGACCACGCGCAGTAGCCGCAGCCGACGCACTTATCAGTATCAACGCGCACAATGCCGTCTCCCGGACGCTTGTGCATCGCCGTGGTCGGACAGTTTTTAGTGCAGATTGGGTCTGCACAGTGGTTACAGGAAATAGAGAGCGTGTAGGCAAACACATTGTTGCTGACGCCGCCCTGCCCGGTTGGGATGAAATTCCCGCCATTGACTTCATAAACGCGACGGAAACGACGTCCGACCTCAAGGTTGTTTTTATCTTTGCACGCCACCTGGCATGCCTTGCAGCCCGAGCAGCGAGAAGAGTCGATATAAAAACCCAGCTGTTTGTCGCTCACCGGTGCGTAATGTTTAAACTGACTCATGCTTTAGCTACCTCCACCAGCATGGTTTGATGGGAATTCCCTTTCGCAAGCGCGGTAATACGGGCGGAACTGAGCACGTTCGCGCAGCCGCCTTTATCGATACCCTGCTCGTCCGGCAGCCACCAGGCGCCTGCCTGCATGGCCACCACGCCTGGAATGATGCGCGGCGTGACCTCCGCCGGGATCTCGCAAATGCCGCGCGCGTTATGAATACGCACGGTATCCCCCTGCGCAATGCCGCGCTTTTGCGCATCCTGCGGGTTGATCCACAGCTTTTGCTGCTGCGCCTCAATTAACCACGGGTTGGCGTACTGGGTGGAGTTAGCGCGGTTTTTCCCTTTCCAGGTGATCAGCTGGAGCGGGAAGGTTTTCGCCAGCTCGTCTTCCGGCCCTTCATGGGCAGGCACGTAGTGCGACAGCGCCGGAATTTCCGGGTGATGCATGTCGTACAGACGCTTCGAGAAGATCTCAATTTTTCCGGACGGCGTCGGGAACGGATGATTCTGCGGATCGCGAATGTTGTCTTCAAAGGCAACGTACGGCGCGCTTTTGAAAAGATGCTGACGCGTCTTCTGTAGCGTCGCGAAGTCCGGCAGGTTTTCATCCGGCATGGACAGCCGCGTCTGCTCCCAGATGTGCTCAATCCACGCTTTTTCGTCACGGCCCTCGCTGAACGCTGGCTCGACGCCAAGCTTAGCAGCGACCTCCCGCAGCCAGTCGTAGTCTGAACGGCGTTCAAATTCAGGTTCAATGAGCTTTTCTGACAGGATCAGATAGCTTGCCGTGCCCCAGGTTTCGCCGATATTCCAGCGTTCCATAAAGCTGGTTTCCGGCAAAAGGAGGTCGGCGTATCTGGCGCTAGGCGTCATAAACAGATCGCTTGCGACGATAAACTCGATTTTCGACTCGTCTTCCAGGACACGGGTTGCCTGATGAAGATCCGGGTTCTGGTTAGCCAGATAATTGCCCGCCAGCGAGAACAGGATGCGGATATCGCTGTCCAGCTTCTCAGCATCCTTCAGGCCATCTTCCGCGGTTACCTTAGAAGCATCATCAGCAGCCTGCACCCAGTTCATGACCGAAATTTTGGCTTTGACCGGGTTATCCGGCATCTCTGGCCCGGCCGCAAATTTGCGGTTTGCGCAGCCTCCATAGCCTGCTGCCCAGCCGCCTTTCACCCCAACGTTACCCGTCAGCGTGGCCAGTATCGTCGAGCCGCGCGCGGTGCGCTCGCCGCAGTTGTGACGCTGCGGTCCCCAGCCCTGGATCAGCGCGGCGGGTTTGGTGGTTGCGTAGTCGCGCGCCAGCTGACGAATAGTTTGTGCAGGCACGTGAGTGATTTTCTCTGCCCACTCGGGCGTTTTCGCCACGCCATCCTTTGCACCGCTCAGGTAAGCCATCAGGGATTCATTGGCCGGAACGCCTTCTGGCATGGCGTCTTCGTCAAAGCCCAGGGTGTAGCGTTGAATAAAGTCGCGATCGTGCAGATTCTCCGTGACGATCACATACATCATCGCGTCCATCAGGGCGTTGTCCGTGGCAGGAAGCAATGGGATCCACTGATCGGCAAGGGAGGAAACCGTATCGGAATAGCGTGGGTCAACAACGATAAAGCGCGTGCCGTTTTGCTTCATCTTCTGGTAGAAGTGGTTGCTGTGCCCGAAGATGGTTTCCGTCGGGTTATGCCCCCAGAGAATGACCAGTTTGGTGTCCAGCAGCGTGTCCAGAGAGCTGCCGCTGGCGGCGGTGCCATAGGTATACGGCGTTGCCGCCGCCGTGTTACCCATACTGACCGAGTGATAGCTTTCGAGATAGCCGCCGGTTAAGTTGAGCAGACGACGAACCATTTTATCGCCGGAAAAGGTCCCGCCGGACACCGCGGTGCCCACATGAACATAGCGTGACGCAGCACCGTATTTTTGCGTAATAGTTTTTAATTGATTCGCAATAAGGGTGGTGGCTTCATCCCAGGTAATACGTTCGAATTTTCCTTCGCCACGTTTACCCACGCGTTTCATTGGATATTTAAGCCGATCGGGATGATAAACAAATTTCCGATAAGCCCGACCACGAACGCAGGCGCGCATCACTGGCATCTGCGGATCCAGCGCGTTATCCGGTCGCGTTGAAATTCGGGTCACAACGCCATCACTGACGTGAGCACGAATATCACACTTGCCGCCGCAGTCAAACGTACTACAGGTTTGCACCACTTTTTCTTCAGGCGTAGCGTCTGAAACCGCCGCGTCCTGTGCCTGTACTTTGCCGGTTTTGACGACAAACGGCAGGGCGGCGAGCGCCGACCCTGCCTGAATAAAATGACGCCGGGATATGGCGGGAATAAGCCCTTCTCCCTGATGTTTATTTTTTTTCATTGCTCGTTCCTTCAAATAAAAACGCATTCTCGTTTTTTTTCAGGAACGAATATTGATAATTATCAAGCTAACTCTTGAGGAGTAACACTTAGCGATCTAATTCAAAATTCACCGTCGCCGTTTGTCCTGTTTCATCTAATACAATTAATTGATATTTACCAGGCAAATATAATTGCAGTGAATAATTCTTCTGATGCCCGTCCAGCGGTTCGCCATTCAAAAACCACCATCGTTGCCCCTCCCCGCCGCTGGTTGAAACGTTGAGGGTAATATTTTTCTCACCTGGAAGACGTTTAATTACCGCCCCTTCTCTGACGCCTGACAACATCAGCGGCGCCGCATTATGGTTATCCAGCGGAGGGCAAATTGCTGAACGGGCGGGGAGACGAGCAGCCCGTTTTTCGGCAGCAGGCAGCCAGGGCTCCAGCGGCAGCGGCCAGACATCCAGCACTTTTTCTGTCGCATCAGGACAATCCGCCGCAACGCGTTTGCCTTCTTTATCCAGCCAGACCGGGAAACGGATCCCGCGAATACCTTCCTGTTCCGGCAGCAGCAGCGTAGGCGGTTCACTGCCTTCCAGCAGCCAGGTTGACAGCCGACGCCGACAGTTTTCGCTCCCTTCAGGCAGGGACTGGCCCCCCGGCCAGCAAATCACGCCCCGTCCTACGCTTGCGGGACGCGGATCGCGCGGCAGGCGCGCTTCATCCACCATCGAGCGGGACTGAAGCATGTTATTGACCTGATTCAGGAGCGGTACCGCGCTGGCGAAACCAAACTGCCCGGCAACGGGCGTGCCGTCCGGGCGTCCGGTCCAGATTCCGATGACATAGCGGGCATTCAGGCCGATGGCCCAGGCATCCCGGTTGCCATAGCTGGTGCCCGTTTTCCACGCCAGCGGCGCAACCTGGGGCAGCGCACTGTCCGGCAGGGGCTGTGCTTCATTAGCGAGAATGCGACGAATAATCCACGCCGCCCCCTGCGATAACAGCGGACGTTCGATCAGCGGATCGCCCGGCTGTAAACGCAGCCGGCCCGCCTTACCCTGACGCGCAAAGGCGCTATAGGCGGCAGCGATATCAGCCAGGCGTGCGCCTGCGCCCCCCAGGATCAGAGAGAGGTTGGGCTGTGCCCCCGCAGGCAGAATGAGCGGTAATCCCGCGTTGCTCAGCATTCCGGCAAAACGTTTTGGGCCGTACGCTTCCAGAACCTGCACCGCAGGCAGGTTGAGGGAACGCACCAGGGCTTCGCTCATACTGACCGGCCCATGGAAGCCGCTGTCAAAGTTGCCGGGACGATAATCCCCCGTTTTTCTTGGAACATCCTGTAATAACGAAGCGGGATGGATCAGACCATCGTCCAGCGCCATGCCATAGATGAATGGTTTGAGAACCGATCCCGGCGATCGGATCGCATTGACCATATCTACGTGGCTGAAACGGCTGTCATCATTGATATCTACCGAGCCTACCCAGCCACGCACTTTCATGGATGTATGATCCACGACGATCATCGCCAGCGAACTGCGGGCGGGCAGGCGTGATTTCCAGTTCATTGCCAGCTCTTCAAGCTGTCGTTGCAATGCTGCATCCAGCGTGGTGACTATTTTTGTGTCACGACTTTTACTCAGCATCATGCGGGAAAAGAGCGGCGCCAGCTGCGGCATCTGCCGGGGGGCCAGCCAGACCGGCTCTTCACGGGACTCTTTCACCTGCTTCTCAGACCAGACGCCCTGAGTCAGCATGCGGTCGAGTACTTTGTTCCGCGCCGCTTCGGCACGTTCCGGCCAGCGGTCCGGGCGCAGACGGCTGGGTGCTTGTGGTAGTACAGCCAGCAGCGCCGCGTCGGAATAGCTCAGCTGAGACGGCGGTTTGCCAAGGTAAGTCCAGCTTGCCGCGCCCACGCCCTGCAACGTGCCGCCAAACGGGGCACGGTTCAGATACAGCGTCAGGATTTCACGCTTGGAGAGATGCCACTCCAGCTGCATCGCCCGCCACAGCTGACGAATTTTACCGCCAAAGGTTCGCGGATGCGGATCCAGAAGGCGTGCCACCTGCATGGTAAGCGTGCTCCCGCCAGAAACCACTCTCCCGGAGGTGAGATCCTGCCAGGCGGCACGCACTACAGAAAGCGGATTGACGCCCGGGTGATCCCAGAACCAGCGATCTTCATACTGGATCAGCGCCTCGAGATAGCGTGGGGAAACCTCTTTAATGGTAACCGGATAGCGCCAGATGCCTTCGCTGTCGGCAAAACGCCACAACGGAACACCCTGCTCATCCACCACCACTCGCGCAGGGTTGACCTCTTTCAGGGGCAACGGCCACACGCGGTCAGCGACGACAATCAGCCCCCCTGAAACGAGAAGCGCTCCCGCCAGCCACAGCCAGCGGGAGCGAATCAGGCGTGCTATCCGCATCTTACGGAACAACGATCAGCGGGCCACTGGCCGCCCCCGTTGCCCGCCACTGCGGAACGTACATGGACTCGACCATCGGAACAGGCACCTGGTAGGTTCCCGGCGTAACGGCACGGGCCAGGTAAACCAGCGTGACCGGCTGACCTTCATTGACCGGCACCGCGGCCACAAAGCGATCGTCGCGGAATTCCATGTGCTGAATATCAGACTGTTGCATCTGATTCAGCAGGTTTTGCACTTCACTGCCGCTGTCCTGCAAGCTGGCGCTGCTGCTCGCCAGATTCTGGTTTTCCAGCTCCAGACCTGCCGGGAGCAGATCCACCACCAGCGCATCCGGCACGTTCTGGCTGGCCTTCACTTCCAGCCATACCAGAACCAGTTCACCGCTCTTCAGAGAAGAGAGCGACTTGCTGCTGCCATCTGTCGCCAGGATATGACGTTCAATCTGCAAGACATTCGAGGATGGCTGAGGCGCATACTCCGGATAGCCAGTAGTGTCCAGTCGTACCCACAGCGGCGTAGTGCCGGTATTCGTCATCTGCAACGCACCAATCTGATCGCCGTTCAGGTTTTCTACCTGCGCTTTATCACTGCTCTGGGTCTGTTCAGAGAGGGAGGTCGTTGCCTGCCACGCACCTGACAAGGTTTGCAGTGATCGTCCGGCCAGGAACAGCGCATTGCTCTCCTGGGTAGACAGCCAGCGCTGGCTGAACGCGTCTTCAGATAACGCGTTCAGCAGCCTGTTTTGCGCATCCGGCAGCAGCTTGTACTCTTCCAGCAGGGAGAGCATCAGGGCATTATCACGCAGCTGGCTGCCGTAATCCGCCATCCAGTTTCGGCTGTCGTTACGGGGTGTTTTGAGAGCCAGATCCAGCGCCTGCTGGCTGCGCGGTGCATCCCCCATCAGTTTGAGTGCCATGCCCAGCTGCATCAACGGAAGCCCGGAAGCAGCCTGAGCGTGGCGCTCCCAGATTTCACGCAGCGCACCGAGCGGCGCTTTTTGCTGACGCGCCAGCACCAGCGAAGCATACGCCTGGACAGCAAATTTGCTGGCCTGGGTGTCGTCGCTGTAGCGGATGGACATCATGCCCGGATCCTGTAAATAGCGCAGCAGTCGGCTGTTGGCGTTATTCACCGCCTCGGCAGGCACGCTGTAACCCTGCTCCCCTGCCCGCACCAGGAAGTCCGTGACATAGGCGGTCAGCCAGTACTCTTCCGGGCCGTTTTTATCCCACAAGGCAAAACCGCCATCGTCACGCTGCATTTGCAGCAGACGGGAGATCCCGATATCAATGGCCGCACGGCGTTTATCGTCGGTATCGCCTTTAATACCCAATGCCTTCAGCTGTGCCGCGTTGGTGTAGAGGGACGGGAACAGGCCGCTGGTGGTCTGCTCAAGACATCCATACGGATAGGCCTGAAGTTCACGTATGTAGCGCGCCAGGTTCAAAGGTGGTTTACCGCTGAGCAACAGCTGCCCCTGTAGCGTGGCAGGCGAGAAACCTTCGATATGCTGTGCTGGCGCACTCCAGGATTCGCCAGGATTCAGCATCGTGCCCGTATTCACGGTTTGCGCCGGGAATGCGGGACGCACGCCAATTTTCCAGCTCTTCTGCTGCGGCGCAAACGTCTCACCTGGGAGCTGAAGGCCCGTCACCTGAGCAGTCACTTGCCCATCGCCATAGCCCTCCAGGGCACGCACCGGTATAAACAGGGTGCTACGTGCGCCAGGCGGCAGCTTAACCGGCTCTGGCTGAGCACCTTCGAGCGACAACTTACCGGCTGCGGTTAACGCAATGTTCAGCGTTTGCGGCTGGTCAGTCAGGTTAGTCAGGTCCAGCGTCAGGCGGGAGGTATCGCCACTTGCGAGGAACCGCGGCGTGTTAAGCTCGGTGATAATCGGAGCCGCCACAATGATTTTGCTTTCGCTGCTGCCGAAATCGTCTTCCGTCCAGGCCTGCGCCATCAGACGCAGTTCACCGTTGAAATCGCCAATCGGCAGCGTGATGGTACCTTCGCCGTTGGCATCAAGCGTAACCGGCTGCGCCTGCTGGGCAATAATGGTGACATGGTTCACCGGTGGCTTACCGCCGCGTTTCAGTTCATCGCCGTCTCCGCCAAAGCGCAGTGCGGCCAGACGTCCCTGACCTTCAATCACCTGGCCGTAAACATCATAGATGTCCGCGCCATAGCGCTTCTGACCGAAGAAAGCTTGCCACGGATCCGGCGTGACGTAGTCGGTAATGTTCAGCACGCCGCTATCGACAGCCGAGACCAGCACGTTCACCTTCTGTGGCACAGCCCCCTCTTTTACGCTGGCTTTCACTTTCACAGAAAGCGTCTGGTTCGGACGCATTTTTTGCGGGTTATCCAGTGCGATGTTCAGGCGACGATTTTCGTCCCCCATTGGCAGATGCAGCAGGCCAACCGCCCGTTTTGGCGTGGCGGATTTTGATTTATCGCCAGGACGAACCACCAGCGTGCTGAGATAGAGATCGTGACGTTTCCAGGCCTTGTCGACCGGGATAGCGAGATCCAGACCGTTAGCCGGTACGTCGATCTCTTTCCACCACAGCGGCCCTTCACTGGACTCGATCATCGCATAGCCCTTGCCTGCGGCCGGCGCGGCGATGTGCAGTTGGATGGTATCGCCTGGCTGATAGGATGGCTTATCCAGTTTCAGCGTCACGCGGTCAGGGCGCGCGGCCCCGGTGCCGTCGCTGTTATCCTGCCAGCTGTAGCCTGCCCAGAAGCGCACGCTGCTGACCATGTCATCAGGGGCTTTCACTTCCAGACGGTATGAGCCCCACTCCACCGGGAAGGTGACTTTACCGGTTTCATCGGCCTTGAGGTTTAGCTCCTGCTCGCCCTCAACCAGATCTTTTTGATCAAACTGAGACTGCCAGCCCTCACTCTCGGACCAGTTCCAGAAGTAGTCACGACGCTCGCGAATCAGTCGTACCTGTAATCCGGAAACGGCCTTTTTGGCTCCGCTGGCATCGGCATAGACGATGTCGAAGCTGGCGTTGCCGTTCTCGTCGACGATCGGCTGGTTGACGGTAGTATCGGTGCGGTAGTCGTAAACCGCCTTGCTGGCGAACTGAGGGCGAATACCCGGCAGCTCAGCCGCCGGCCAGATAGCCTGCTCAGCGCGTCGCGTTACCGGACGCCCACCTGATTCCAGCAGGCTGGCCTGCAAAATCAGTTGCAGCGGCGAGTGCGCCTCTTTCCACTGGCTTTCGGTGGTAACCTGTCCGCGCCCCTGTTCGTCCAGCGTAAGCTGCACTTCATCCAGGCTGCGGCTCAGGTTCTCCTCGGCAATATCACCGAACTGGAAGCCAGGCAGCGCAGGCACCGCGTCACGTAGCGGACGCAGGAAAAGCTGGCCTTGCAGAGAATTGCCGTTAGCTGGCGCGCCGTACAGGTAATAGCCCACAACGTTAAAGTCCACATCCTCCTGCGGGGAAACCGGCGTTTTTTGCCCGGTCAGATTCAGCGCCATACGCTCAGGCATAAAATCTTCGACGTGGAAATCCCACATGCGCTGCTGGTTATCCCCCGTATTCGCGCGAATATGCCACATGCCGGTCTGGGCGCCGCTATCAAGCGAATAGTTGAAGCGATAAAGGCCATTCTCAGGTTGCACAACGACCGTACGCGCCACCTGTCCGTCCGGACGCAGCACGTCAAGTTTTACCGGTTGATCGGGAAGCGGTTTGCCATCGCTGTCGCGAAGCAGGCCGTTAAGGATCACCGTTTCACCCGGACGATAGAGATCGCGCGGGCCAAACATAAAGAACTGTTTGCTGTAACCCGGGTTACCGGCGATATCAAACTCCGCCAGATCCAGCGCCGGAAGTTTGAGGTCAAGAAGCGTGGTCTGGCCATCTTTACTGGCAAGGATCAGCGCGGCTTCTTTATCGGTTTCCAGTTTCGCATGACCATCGGCGTCGCTGTTCGCCTCGGCCAGAGTCTGCCCTTTATCGTTCAGAAGGGTAATGGTCACGCCTGACTGCGCCGCACCGTTTTCAAGACTCTGGGTGAAGATGTCCAGGCGGTTATGATAACGGTGAGCGGACAGCCCAATATCACTTAAGGTAAAGAGCGTCGCGGCGTTACTGTAGTTATAGTGACCAGCCTGATTCATCACGGCGATATAGACGCCAGACTGCTGGAGCGGCTTAATATCTTTAAGCGGCAGGAGCAGTTTTTCACGCGTGTTGCGCGCCGGGTTGAGGTCGAAACGGCCGGTGTAGACCAGTTCCGCCATCTTCAGCAGGTTGTCAGATTCCCAGTTGGTCAGCGAGTTACGGTACTCCCACTGGCTGACAAACGAGGCCAGCGACTCCGGCTTAACGCGGTAGAAGTTCACGTCCACATTGTTGACGTTGAGCGCCATCACCGGCAACCCTTCCACCACTTTACCCGGCAGCAGCGATCCGCGGCTGGCGAATCCGACCGTCGGTTCAACATCCCGGGTGGTGATCGCTTTTTCATAGTCAATGCCGAATGTCGCTTTGTTCAGCGCCAGCAAATCACGTTCGACGGTGACAACCAGATTACGATTCGGCTCCAGATGGCGCAGGCGCAGCTCTTTCAGATTGGGGGCCAGTTCCCAGGCGCCGTCCACTTTGCCGCTTTTTTTATCCACCACATGTACCGTTTTCGCAAAATCCTGGCTGGGATCCAGCGGTACAGAGAAGGTCAGAACCAGCGTCGCGGCGCCGTCGAGTTGCACTTCCGAGGCATCCAGCAGCGTCAACGCCTTACCCTGACTCTGCGCGGCCAGCTTAGCCAGCTTTTCAGGATCCGGTGTCGCCGGGGTTTTCTTTTCTGATGCAGTAGACGCTGCGGGGGCAGCGGCCTGAGGTTTGTCGTCGCTGTTATCACAGCCGACAAGCGTAAAGGTGGTGAGCAGCGCGAGAGAGATCGCAGCTAAGCGAAACGGTTTCATCCTGTGTCCCTGGCCTGAGGGGCCTGTTGGTCATCGTCCGGATAAGTATTATCCGCAAGTTTCGTTAATACAAAAAGTCCAATTTTATAATCTGGAAAGCACCTCGCAGAATGGCATCACGCCGCTACGCCGTGATGGAACCGCGATCACAGCGCATAACGTTACATGTTACCTTTCACGTCATTTGTTTTTAAAACAAGAAGATAGCTGGATAAGCTCGCATCAGGCCTGCTAGTTTTATGACCATGACGCACCCTGAGTGCGCGGTTCAATAAGAGAGAAAGCCATGAAACGAGCCGTGAACGCCCTACAAAATTTCGGAAAATCACTTTACGGACCTGTACTTATCTTACCCATCGTAGGCCTGTTTATCGCCTTTGGGAATGTGCTGGGTAACGGCAATCTGGCCGAGTACCTGCCGTTTCTTGGCCACCCGCTGATCCAGAGTGTCGGCCAGCTGATCGCCAAGTCTGCCGTGTCGGTGCTGGTCAACCTGGCGCTGGTGTTTGCCGTTGGTATCCCCATTGGACTGGCAACCCGAGACAAAGGCTACGCGGCGCTGATTGGGCTGGTAACTTTTATCGTGTTTATCAATGCCATGAACGTGACGTTACAGCTTCAGGGGGAACTGGCCCCTGCGGAACAGATGAAAGCCGCCGGACAAAGCATGGTGCTGGGCGTCCAGGTGCTGGAAATGGGCGTTTTCGCCGGGATCCTGACCGGGGCGCTCTCCGGTTATCTGTACAACAAATATTCCGGTGTCCAGTTTAACGGCGCGATGGCGATTTACTCCGGCCACTGCTTTGTCGCGATTGTAATGCTGCCTGTCTCTATGCTGCTCGGCGTGATCATGAGCGAACTCTGGCCGTACGCACAGCATGGAATAAGCGCCCTGGCGCTGGCGATCAAAGGGTCCGGTCCGTTTGGCGTGGCGATCTACGGTTTCCTTGAACGCATTCTGGTGCCGACGGGCCTGCATCATCTGGTCTATACGCCGTTCCTGTATACCGAACTGGGCGGTACGCAGGAGGTGTGCGGTACGGCTTACCAGGGCGCGCGCAATATCTACTTCGCCGAGATGGCCTGCCCGGACGTGAAGCAGCTCAGCAGTACCGTGGTGTGGGATGCGCGCGGCATCAGCAAAATGTTTGGCCTGCCTGCCGCGGCGCTGGCGATGTATATGACCGCCAGGCCAGAGCGTAAAGCGGCGGCGAAAGCGATTCTGATCCCGGCGGCGCTGACCTCGCTGCTGGTCGGCGTAACCGAGCCGATTGAGTTCTCCTTCCTGTTTGTCGCCCCGCTGCTGTTCGTGGTGCATGCGGTGCTGACCGGTATCGGCATGATGCTGTTCTCGCTGTTTGGCGTTCACGCCATCGGCGCCAACGGGATTATCGATTTCATCCTCTACAACCTGCCGCTCGGCACGGAGAAGTCCAACTGGCCCATGTACATCGTGGTCGGGCTGATCATGTTCGCCCTTTATTTCGTGGTGTTCCGCTTCCTTATCCTGCGCTTCAACATGAAAACGCCGGGGCGTGAAGATGAGGACCAGGAGACACGCCTTTACAGCAAGCAGGAGTACCAGGCGAAGGGCAATAACGACGGGCTGGGCGAATCGATCGTTGTGGGTCTGGGCGGTCGGGAAAATATAGAGGTAGTGGATAACTGCTACACCCGCTTACGCGTCACGGTGAAGGACGTCGCCATCATCGACGAACCGCGCCTGAAAGCGACCGGCGCGAAAGGGATAATCAAACAAGGTAACAACGTTCAGGTGGTCTACGGGCTGCATGTCAAAAAAATGCGAGAAGCCGTTGAGACGTTTCTCTGAAAGGAGCTAAAGATGTTTACACCCCCATTTATTCTGTCGATTGCCGGCGGCGGTAGCACTTACACGCCAGGTATTGTGAAAAGCCTGATGGTGCGTCTGCACGATTTCCCTCTGGCAGAGATCCGCCTGTATGACATTGACGAGGCGCGCCAGAACACCATCGCGCCCGTGGTGGAGAAGGTTATTCGCGACCACAGCCAGAGCATCAAATTTACGGTCACCAGCGACCCAGAAGTGGCCTTTAGCGGCGCGCATTTTGTCTTCGCCCAGATGCGCGTCGGGCAGTACAAGATGCGCGAGCAGGATGAAAAAATTCCGCTGCGTCACGGCGTGGTGGGCCAGGAAACCTGCGGGCCCGGCGGGCTGGCCTACGGCCTGCGCACGATCCTGCCGATGGTGGAGCTTATCGATCTGGTCGATCGCTACGCGCACGAGAAAGCCTGGATCGTGAACTACTCCAACCCGGCGGCGATTGTCGCTGAGGGTGTGCGTCGCCTGCGCCCCAACGCACGCGTGCTGAACATCTGCGATATGCCGGTTGCCGCGATGCGCAATATGGGCGCCATTCTGGGCGTGGATCGTCATAAACTGGAGGTGGACTATTTTGGCCTAAACCACTTCGGCTGGTTTACCCGCGTGCTGGTGGACGGCGAAGACAAGCTCCCGGCGCTGCGTAAGCATATCGCGAAGTTTGGCCTGCTGACGGAAGATGCCGCAAAAACCGACCCGCAGCACTCGGATCCATCGTGGGTGAAAACCTGGCGCAACATCAAGCCGATTATGGATAACTTCCCGGAGTACCTGCCGAACCCGTATCTACAGTACTACCTGATGCCGAACCAGATTGTGGAGCATCAAAACCCGGACTATACCCGCGCCAACGAAGTGATGAACGGGCGCGAGAAAAAGCTGTTCGCCGCCGCCGAAGAGTACCAGCGCAGCGGGATCTTACCGGACGCCTTCCACGTAGGTGTTCACGGCGAATTTATCGTCGATGTCGCCTGCTCGCTGGCATTCAACCTGCGCCAACGCCATCTGGTGATGGTGGAAAACCGCGGGGCGATTACCAACCTGCCGTACGATGCGGTGGTGGAAGTGCCTGCCTATATCACTTCCGAAGGGCCGGAGCCTGTCCGCGTGGGTCTGGTGCCGCTGTTCCACCAGACGCTCCTGCAACAGCAGCTGGCCTCTGAACAGCTGCTGGTTGAGGCAACCATCGAAGGCAGCTACGAGAAAGCGTTGCAGGCGTTCACTCTGAACCGCACCGTGCCGACCATGGAGCACGCGAAAGCGATTCTGGATGAGATGATCGAAGCCAACCGCGACTACTGGCCTGCGCTGCAAAAGGCCTGGCAGGACGGTGAAGCGGTGAAAAAATAGGGGCTTGCTCGCGAGTTGAACGTGGTGAGCTTGTCGGTGTCAGAAAAAACACCGACAATCCTTTTTTACGGAAAAGAATGGAGGCAACCATGTCCACCTCATATTTTGTCGCTGCCGACTGGCTGATTGAGCACGGCGACGACCCGGAAGTTCAGATTATCGACGCGCGCATGGCCCCTCCGGGCCAGGAGCATCGTGACGTTCCCGCTGAATACCGGGCAGGGCACCTGCCTGGCGCGGTATTTTTTGATATCGAAGCCCTCTCCGATCACACCTCTCCCCTGCCGCACATGCTGCCTCGCCCGGAAGCGTTTTCCGTGGCGATGCGCGAGCTGGGCATCAGCAAAGATAAACATCTTGTTGTTTACGATGAAGGTAATCTGTTTTCCGCGCCGCGAGCGTGGTGGATGCTGAAAAACTTCGGCGTGGAAAAGGTATCGATTCTGGCGGGCGGACTTGCAGGCTGGAAGCGCGACGAACTACCGCTTCAGCAGGGTGACGTCACGCTGCCGGAAGGGGAATTTGATGCCACGTTTGACGCTAACGTGGTCAAGCGCCTGACCGACGTGCTGGTCGTGAGCCACGAAAACACGGCGCAAATCGTCGATGCGCGTCCCGCTCCACGTTTCAACGCAGAAGCGGACGAGCCGCGACCGGGACTGAAACGAGGACATATCCCGGGGGCGCTGAACGTGCCGTGGGGCGATCTGGTGTTTGAAGGCGAGCTGAAAACCACCGATGAATTGCGTGCCATTTTTGAACGTCAGGGCGTGGATTTGCATCGTCCGGTTATTGCAAGCTGCGGCTCCGGCGTAACGGCCTGCGTGGTGATCCTGGCGCTGGCAACCCTTGGCGCAAATGACGTGACCCTGTACGACGGCGCCTGGAGTGAATGGGGTGCACGAGACGATCTGCCGGTTGAACCGGCGAAATAATGGATAACCGCCTGGCAACGCTGTTAACGCGCGGGTCGTCGCTGACCCGCGCGGAGTATCGCGTCCTCGCCCACCTCACTGAGCATCCATTGCTGGTGGGCAACATCACGGTGCGCGAGCTGGCGCAGGCGACATTTGTCTCTACCGCGACGATTATGCGGCTGTGCCAGAAGCTGGGGTTTAGCGGCTTTAGCGAGTTTATCTGGCACTGCAAGCAGCTGCTTTCTGACACGCCGCATATCACCGTACAGCCTGAGCAACATGCGGAAATGCCCGCGCTTTTTACCCGGTTCGTTGCCAACTATCAGCAGACCTTCCAGTGGGTCACTCAGGACAAACGCCAGCAGTTTGCCAGCCTGCTGCGCCAGAAAGAGAGCTTCTTTCTCTACGGCGCCGGGTTTTCGTACCTTTTTGCCGAGTACCTGACCAAGAAGTTGCAGGTGCTAGGAAAAACGGCGTTCATCTCCGGGCCGGGAGACAGCCGGAATATTTTTCTCAGCAACGCCGCGCGCTATCAGGTGTTTATTGCCGTTTCACGCAGCGGCGAAACGGAGCAGGTACTGGATAAAGCGCGGATCGCCAAAAACGTCGGCATGACGATCGTCGCGTTTACCCGCGCGTCGGCCAATACGCTGGCGGGTATGGCGGACGTGCATTTTGCTCTCTATGACGAAGCGGTACATTTCGCCGCCGAAGCCGCAGGTGTGACGTCGTTTGAGTCGAATCTGGTGCTGCTGATGGATTTACTGCTGCTGGAAGCAACGGGGTGAAGATCACCCCGCTGTAATCAGATAATGCGGTTGGTCTTAAGATCGCGCAGGAAGCCGCCCCAGCGACGCTCGTAGAACGGGGTGATGTGCTCGGTAATAAAGTGGCTGATCCCCTTCTCACCTTTCTTCACCTGACAGATATCAATCGGCTCATCGCCCGGCAGGGTGTCGGTCGCCACGCTTCCCGCCGCCTGGATGATCTCGTCGATATCGCCGTCGGCCTCAATCCCTATCAGCAGAACAGGCTTTTCGTCAGCGCTCTCTTTGATGGAGCAGAGAAACGCGCGTTTTACCGGCTTGATGGTTTTAAACAGCGTGGTCAGGGAGTCAATCATCTGCGCGGGCGGCTCGGCCACTTCAGACAGCAGCAGCGTTTCGCCCCCTTCCAGCACCTCCTGAGTGCTGAGCGGGTTGCCCTCGTCATCAATCAGGTGGCTGATTTCGCGCGGAGTAAACTCTTTCCCGGTCGGCAGTTTGGCGTTGAGGAACAGCGTCTGCCCCAGGGTCATTTCGAACAACGTGCGCACCGGCATCACCACGAACGCCTGTTCGTCTTCTACCGCTTCCTGCAAGGCCTCGAGCGAGGTAAAGAACGGGATCACCGACGTGCCGTCGTCTTTCTCCCAGTGCAGCAGATCCAGCGCGCTGTCTTCGACAACCTGCTCCCCTTCCGCTGCGGTGCCCGGCACCCAGACGGTGGATTCCAGCAGCGTGCGGAAAAAGGCCGGACGGTGGGCGGGCTCGGTCGCCGCCTGCTCCAACAGGGTTTCTAATTCGTTTTTGGTTTCTGACATAACAATTCCAGATGTCGAATTTCCCCCTCACCCCTGCCCTCTCCCATGGGGAGAGGGTTAGGGTGAGGGCAAAGAGCATTACTCAGCCGTCAGCAGGTTCGCTACGGTACGCACGCCCAGACCGGTCGCACCCGCAGACCACTGCTCAACCGCCGCTTTACGGTAGGTTGCGGAGCAGTCAATGTGCAGCCAGCCTTCATGGTAGTTCTCAACGAAGTGAGACAGGAAGCCTGCTGCGGTGCTTGCCCCCGCCGGGTACGCTGCGCTCGCGGTGTTGTTCAGCTCGGCGAAGTTAGACGGCAGCTGGCTGCGGTGGAACTCGGCCAGCGGCAGACGCCAGAACGGTTCGTTTTCCGCCGCCGCGCTGGCCAGCAGGCGAGCGGCCAGCTTGTCGTCGAAGCTGAACAGGGCGTGATAGTCATTACCCAGGGCAGTTTTCGCCGCGCCGGTCAGGGTCGCCATGTCGATAATCAGCTCCGGCTTCTGCGCAGAGGCGTCGATCAGGCCATCGGCCAGCACCAGACGGCCTTCGGCGTCGGTGTTCATCACCTCAACGTTTTTACCGTTGCGGTAGCGAATGATGTCGCCCAGCTTGAAGGCGTTGCCGCTCACCATGTTGTCCGCGCAGCACAGGTAGAGCTTCACGCGCTTGTTCAGGCCACGGGTGATGGCGAAGGCCAGCGCGCCGGTAATGGTCGCCGCGCCGCCCATGTCGGACTTCATGGAGTCCATGAATGCGCTCTGCTTCAGGCTGTAGCCGCCGGTGTCGAAGGTGATGCCTTTCCCGACCAGACAGGCAAAGACCGGGGCTTCTTTGTCGCCGGTTGGGTTGTAATCCAGCGCCAGCAGGACCGGAGGACGCTCTGAGCCACGGCCCACGGTGTGGATACCCATGTAGTTCTGCTCGCGCAGGTCTTCCCCTTTAGTGATGCGGTAGGACATCTTTTCGCCCGCCACACCGCACAGCAGGTCAACGGCGCGCTGCGCCAGCTGTTCCGGCCCCAGCTCTTCCGCCGGTGCGTTAATGGTGTCGCGCACCCAGTCGATAATGTTCAGGCGGCTTTCCAGCTCTTTCTGACCGGCTTCGTCGAGGTTCGCCCACTCAATTTTACGGGTGCCTTTCGGCCCTTTGTAGCCTGCCCAGAACGCCCAGCTGCGGTCGGTGTCCCAACCTTCCCCTTCCAGCGACACATGCTTAATGCCAAGGCCGTCAATCTTACGCGCGGCGCGCTGGATCAGGCCCAAATCATCGTTGCCCGTCAGGTGCAGCGTAATGCCGTCGTTATTAATGCTGTAGGTGGCTTTCTCGCCCCAGCGCGCGTCGGCAGGCTGATTCGAGAGCGTAATCTTCATCGCTTCGGTCATTTTATTTATCCTTATTAGCAACTAGCAAACGGGCCGCCTGAAGGCAGCCCGTTTTGTTATTTATTCTGCTTCATCTAACCAGACTAACAGAATCGCCTCCAGAATTTTTTCATTGGATGCGTTAGGATCGTCGTCGAAATCCTCTAAATCGCAGATCCACTGGTGCATGTCGGTGAATCGTACGGTCTTCGGATCGAGATCCGGGTTCGCGTCGTAGAGCGCTTCGCCGATTTCACGGCTGTCTGTCCACTTCAGTCCCATATTAGTGCTCGCGTGCGTGGTTGATGGTGTAGCGTGGGAACTCCACGACCAGATCTTCATCGGTCACCGCGGCCTGGCAGCTTAAGCGGCTGTCTGGCTCCAGACCCCATGCTTTATCCAGCATGTCGTCTTCGTCTTCGGTGCTCTCGGCGAGAGAGTCGAAACCTTCACGCACGATGCAGTGGCAGGTGGTGCAGGCACAGGATTTTTCACAGGCGTGTTCCACTTCGATACCTGCACGCAGGGCTACATCGAGAATGGTTTCACCGGTCTTCGCTTCCAGAACAGCACCATCCGGACAGAGGTCCGCATGAGGCAAAATTACAATCTTTGGCATATTAAACCTCGTCCACGGACTGGCCTTTCAGCGCGACGCGGACAGATTTGTCCATGCGGCGAGCAGCGAAGTCCTGGGTTTGTTTATCAACGTTTTTAATGGCTTCTTCTATCGCGTCAGCGTCATTGCCTTCGGCCACGGCGCTTAAGCGCGCGGCAGCGTCGTCAATCACCTGGCGCTCAGCGGCGCTTAACAGCGCGGCATCGGCAGCGAGCGCCCCGTTCAGGCTTTCCAGCACGCGTGCGGCTTCAACTTTTTGTTCCGCCAGCATACGCGCCTTCACATCCTGCTCGGCGTAGCTCATTGAGTCCTGAATCATGGAGGCGATTTCGCCATCGGTCAGGCCGTAGGACGGCTTAACCTGAATAGACGACTCGATACCGGTCGATTTTTCCATCGCCGTGACGCTCAGCAGGCCGTCCGCATCCACCTGGAAGGTGACGCGAATATGCGCCCCGCCCGCAGGCAGCGCTGGAATTCCGCGCAGCGCAAAGCGCGCCAGAGAGCGGCAGTCCTGCACCAGCTCACGCTCGCCCTGCATCACGTGGATGGACATCGCGGTCTGGCCGTCTTTGAAGGTGGTGAACTCCTGCGCGCGCGCCACCGGAATGGTGGTGTTACGCGGAATGACTTTCTCCACCAGGCCGCCCATGGTTTCTAAACCCAGAGACAGCGGGATGACGTCCAGCAGCAGCATTTCGCTGTCCGGCTTGTTGCCAACCAGAATATCGGCCTGGATAGCGGCGCCGACGGCAACCACTTTGTCCGGGTCGATAGAGGTCAACGGCGTGCGGCCAAAGAATTCGCCCACGCGCTCGCGCACCAGCGGCACGCGGGTTGAGCCGCCAACCATGACCACTTCCAGCACCTCGTTAGCCTCAACGCCCGCATCTTTCAATGCGCGACGGCAGGCCAGCAGGGTACGCTTAACCAGAGGCGCAATCAGTTCTCTGAACCGATCGCGGGTGATTTCACCCTGCCAGCCTGCGACGTTCACGCTGACGGACTGTGCATCGCTCAGGGCGATTTTGGCGTCGATGGCCGCATCCAGCAGTTCACGCTGCACGCGCGCATCGCTGCGATCGCTGATGCCCGCCTGCTCGCGGATGTAATCTGCCAGCAGATGGTCGAAGTCATCGCCGCCGAGCGCGGAATCCCCGCCGGTCGCCAGCACTTCGAACACGCCGCGGCTAAGGCGCAGGATT
>NZ_QFRV01000318.1:0-1089 GCF_004136805.1 Enterobacter cloacae complex sp. GF14B | reverse complement strand
CTTTGTAGCCTTTGAGTCATTTTCTGCTTTTCGAGGGCTTTGCTTGATTGATTTCACGAAACCAATCATATACATTGTGTATAGACCTCGTAGGTAAGATCTTTGTGGAGTTAGAACCCAATTCTGACATCTGCCAAAAACCTAGCTTTTCTACTTGGGACCCCCTCACCCTTGCCGAATGGTCAACTCTTGATATAGAAGTGTTGTAATATGTTGGGGCATTCTACAGTTCAAATCTCATCTGATTTGGTTGAGTTGAAAGGCCGCTATGGTCAATTTTTGGTCGTAGGTCTTCGTGCACTGCTCGGATTCTAGGGTTTTTTCTAGGGGTTTAAACTAGCTACCGACCGTACAAAATGGATCATTGATGAGTAAAGAACTTACCCCTCATGTCTTGTGTGAGACGGTGCTGAAAATGGTCAACTGTGGGCTCCAAAAAAGTCGCGCGAAAGAGGCCGAACTCTCTCTCTGCAAACGCTCCAAGTGGAAATGAGGTAGTTTTAGCCTACCTCGGATATCTATACCCAGACTTCCCAACCAAATTTCCCTAGATTCCCCCGTTAGTCCTACTAGGCCGTGAAATCTATGTTAGACTCAAAAATTTCCAATCGGATTCCTGTAGCTCATTCTGCAAGAATTTTGCAAAAGTAGGTCTGGCCGCCTAATTTAGGCTTCCCGCTTCCATCTTTCGATTTGATTGAAATTTTTTGTGCTTGTCTTCCTTGTCTTTCTGATCACCATCGTGTCTTCAGTTTTTCCATCTGAGCTCCTTTGCTATTTATTATTAATTTTTGACCTGTTTATTGAAAAAATCAAAGAAAATAGCTAAAAAAGCAAAGTGAAAATCCAATAATTAAGAAAATCCATTGAAAAACACAGCTTTATTGTTTTTTGTTGGATTTCTCTATTTTTAAGTCTCAATATCAAGAAAAATAATGAAAAATAACCAAAAAGGACTATTTTTTGATGATTTTCTGATAGTATATACACTATTTACACTCATTTGGGAGATATTATAAGTTAAATTTCCCCTGTGATGACTTGTTAAGGACATCATTAAGTAATTTTGCAAAAAATCACACGTTAACA
>NZ_QFRV01000317.1:0-1094 GCF_004136805.1 Enterobacter cloacae complex sp. GF14B | reverse complement strand
AAAAAAATGTCCACCTTGTCGTCCACAATCTGGGCAATACACCATGACTGGTGGTATTTCATTTGGTTCTGTCATGTCAAGCTCTAGTTGACAAGTTTCTGCTTCTATGTTGGCCAAGTTTTCGGCATCTTCTTTTAAAACACTAAGCATCAAGTTGTAGAATGCTCCATCTTGACCTTTGTACCGTCTTTGGCTCGGTTCTCTAATTAGGCTGGCTTCAATTGATTGATCTGTTGGATCTTTCAGTTCTGGTTCTTGATTATAGATCTGACCACTGTAGTCCATGTACAATGATCCTGATTGCATATGCACTAACTGTATGTTTTGCTGGCTTGTGAAAATTTCTGGATAAACACTTGGGTTGACTATCTGAACTTCTATCTGCACTTCATCTTTGAGCTTGCAATACCTGGCTCCACTGAAGTCTTTGAACATCTGGGTGTTCTCTGATTTTGGCTTTACTCTAATCAATAGGATCTTAGCTCCTGTGTTTCTTTTGCTACTCATAGGATACCTATGAGCTTCTGAATCCGTCTACAAAACCTTATCCCCATTGTAGCTATATAGCTATAAAATCTGCTCTGTTGCACTTGTGCATGTGTTGCCACTGCTACTAGCTTGCTCGGTTGTACTTGAACTCTCCGCTCGACTTGAGTCCATGTTGGCTTGTTCTGTAAAAACTATCTCCTAGCAGATTCTGTTGTTGATTAACAGAATTTTTGTTGCTCGTCCTAGCTTAATTTGTATTCACATGTGAGTTGTCCCTGTTCGTCCAATTAGAAGCTAATTTGCAATGCAATTGCTTGCACAAGTCAATTTCTAACATGAAAAATTTGAAAATTTGCCTAACGTTCCACTACTTGGAGTTTGTTTTTTTGCTCATTTTTTTCAGCTGATCTCTCATTCGCTTTTGAGCGGTTTGCTTGGTGTGCAGTGTTTTCTCAATGTGCGGTATAATTTTCGACTTTGCTTTTGTTATTTCTGACTTTTTACAGCGGTGCTATTTTTACTTTTCGGCCTCGTTCTGGCTTTTTAAGACTCTTTCTCATTTTTTCTAGCTTTTCTTGGCTTTTTTTGGCACTTTCCACGACTTT
>NZ_QFRV01000316.1:0-1096 GCF_004136805.1 Enterobacter cloacae complex sp. GF14B | reverse complement strand
CCACAGCAGCGCCGGGCGCAGGGCGTTACGGTGCGGCAAAGCGCTGGCGTTCTGCATCAGTCAGGCGGGCGGGCGTCAGTTGGTGGCGGGAGAGGGCGATATCCGTCGTGTCGCCCTGCTTATCGTTCAGGCGAATGGATTCCAGATAGATCGCGCCCTTCAAATCAAGGGTGGAGAAAATCTTGTCCAGCGGCGTGGTGACGGGCGTCAGCACCAGCGACCAGCGGCCTTCGCCCAGGTCTTTGAAATCGACGCGGAAGTTCTCTTCCAGCACCTTGCGGTCGGCCTGGAACAGTGCCCGCAGCAGATGGTTGAACTGGAACATCTGCGGGTTAGTGTCGGCGGTAATAGTCTGCGGCGACTGACCGTTGACGATCTGCACCATCCGTTTGTCATCCAGCAGCAGCGTCATCGGGAACGGCGCTTTTTGATCCCACAGCAGGCCATTGTCACGGGCGATTAGCATCTCCCCCTGCGAGCGCAGGGGCTGAGGCATGTCCTTGATCGTGCGTATCTGTTCGAAGTGTGCGCGCACTACCGGTTGCTCCGCAAACCGCTGTTGCAGTTCATCCAGCGTGACCGCGTTCACCAGCGGGCTTACCAGCAGCGCGAGTAGCGTTATCCATTTCATGGCGCGATCCCCATGCGTTCGAACAGAATGGCCGGGCTGACAAAGCACATCTCCCGGCTTGCTTCTTCCACCGCCACCTGAATGGTGTAGCCGGTGGTGGTGCGTTTCCCGGTTTGCGCGTCGAAGATTTGATAGGCGATGCGCAGACGGTTTTCAACCTCTTCAATGTGGGCGCGGATGCGAATGCGCTGCTCGAAGGTCACCGCGTCGCGGTATTTCACCCGGGTATCCACCACCGGCCAGACGTAGCCGGACGCTTTCATCTGGCGATAGCCGTAATCAAACTGGTTGAGCAGCGCTTCGCGGGCAATCTCAAAGTAGCGGAAGTAGTTGCCGTGCCACACCACGCTGCGCATGTCTTTCGTTACCCCAACGGATGAGCAGCTTAAAGAAGCGGTTCGACGCCTGAGAATTTCCCTGTAACCGGATGCGCATAATGGCAGATGCCGTTATGCGCCGTTCCCG
>NZ_QFRV01000315.1:0-1099 GCF_004136805.1 Enterobacter cloacae complex sp. GF14B | reverse complement strand
CCATAGTTTTGTTCGTGGTTCTTGAAACTGAACCTGCGAACACATCCTCTCTAGCCCTCCTAATGGCGCATAGGCTCTGGATAGTCTAGTCTCTGCTGCTCTCCTCAGGGTAAACCTCGGTCCCGTGAATACCACCCCCAGATATGTATATTCATCTGTGTACTCCACAGTGTCATGGCCATATACGAGTGTAGGTGCCAATCTCTTGACCCACTGTGGTGTGGTGCTAAACACCATAACCTTGGTTTTACCAAGGTTCACAGACAGTCCACTATCCTCTGCAAAGTTGTGCAATGCATCCAAATGTCTTTGCATGCCCTCTGGCGACTCTGACATTAACACAATATCATCAGCATATAATAATAAAGGGATCCATGTCCCTGCCAGCTGAGCACCTCTGTCACCCTCTCTATCAATGTAATCTGATACCTCATCTAAATACATACCAAATAACGTAGGGGACAGTGGGCATCCCTGCTTTACTCCAACGGTGGAATGAACAATGTCAGAATCCCCTTTTGGAGTACGTACATAACGAGTTACTGACCCGTATAAGGCCATGATCCCCCAGATAATCTCTTTGGGGACCCCTAACTCTTGCATTCTGCGCATCAATCTGACCCTTGGTACTGTATCAAAAGCTTTTTGAAAATCCACAAAGCAACAATACATCCTTTTCCCGCTTGCTCTTCCTTCCTCAATAATGGCTCTGAGCATAAGAATATGATCTAAAGTGGAATTAGCCCTCCTGAATCCAGCTTGCCCTGTTGCCCTTGTGCCCTCATTCTCTGCCCATCTACTCAATTTTTGTTCAAGAATGGATGCGTACAATCGGGTCAATGTGTGACCTACCATAATGGTACGGTAGTTCCCGGGTATCCTAGGATCCCCTGACTTGAAAATAGGTACGATAGTAGATAATTTCCAACATTCAGGTAATCCTTCACACATGACCCGATTAAACAGACGAGCAAGGACTTCTGAAAGTAGATCCTTGGCATGGATCAGATGTTCTGCTACTAAACCATCATGATCGTATGCTCTTCTTGTCTTCATCTTATCAATGGCTTTTTTCACCATTTCCGTAGTAAAGAAAGTA
>NZ_QFRV01000314.1:0-1099 GCF_004136805.1 Enterobacter cloacae complex sp. GF14B | reverse complement strand
GCCATAAACCGTCTTAGCAGACACTGACTGTTAGTACCTACGTACTAGGAACACACATCTAGCACATGTACAAAATCGACAGCCACATCACACGACGTCACAGGACATCACAAGCCATCACATGACATTCAACATTCATTCGGATCTTAGACCATGATTTATCGGCAATGTAGCTAGCAATCACATCTAGGTCCAATCGGGACCTCATCGATGTCCGATTGACTAACCCCTATTGCAACCATGTCTATACGAGATCAATCAGACCAAAATGCTGCAGCCATTTCGTCTATCAATTCCTGCACTCAAAAGAAGTCAAGAACAAATCAGTATCATTATCAAGAATTCCATTTCATAAAGTCATCCAGTAGAATACTGTCAGCTCTCAGTATCCCTGAAGCTCAAAGAGACATCAGTGACTTTAGTATCAAAATCGAGGCATCTGTTGACAAAGGAGCGGAGTAACTCCCCTCTTGTGCATCCCACTGCACCAGATCTTCGGCCAAGCTGAGTTTCTGGGTTCCGTTTGGAGTAGACTATGCTAAACCAAAACATCGAGGTAAAGTTTCACAATCCGAGGAGTATCTGCTAGGTCCTCCTCCTTCATCCACTTCGTATCCAATGCAGGATAGTTCTTGAATTTAACCAAGAACCGCCTTACCACTTTACCCTTAATTTTTCTGTCTTTATGTGCCAATATCTGTTCTGGAACAAGGATCTCCTCGTTTTCTTCCACTTCGGGTTGCTAATCAGGCTCCCCATCTTCGGGCACATCGCCTTTAAAAGGCCTCAAGAGACTCACATGAAAAGCATTGTGAATCTTCCAAGTATCTGACAACTTTAATTGAAAAATGACATCATACTAAGGAAAAGGTTAAATATCAGTGGACTATTAAAGAGAATCATGCCTTTAATGAGCTCAAACAGAATCTCATGACAAAGCTACTTTTAATTTTACTAGATTTTAATAAGCCTTTTGAGGTCCATTTCAATGCATGTGGTGATAGCATTGAGGTGTTCCTTTCTCAAGAAGGACGTCCCATTGCGTATGAAAGTCATCGACTACACCCACAAGAGTAGGTACTTGGAATCTATGAAAAAG
>NZ_QFRV01000313.1:0-1100 GCF_004136805.1 Enterobacter cloacae complex sp. GF14B | reverse complement strand
GCTTCCAGAGATCCATTAATAGGATCAATCATTTTATCAACCAGATTGGATCCTCCTGATTTCACGGTTGTTTCCTTCAATTCACTGCCAGTTTCTTTCAACTTGTCCTGGGCTAGCATTTTTTCTTTCTCTTCGATTTCAACTCGGTGTTTTGTTTTCTCATCTCATATCTTTTTCCTCTGCTCCTTTTGATTCTTTGAGAAGAAACTTTCGTGTTCTCTGAATCATCAAAGGAGTTGTGTTTCTTTTTCTTTGAATGGGCTCTAATGAGTACCTTGATTGGAACAATCGGTTCACTCTTTGATGAGCTACTAGGAATCACTTGGACTACGTTCACGACGGTTTTAACCTTGTTCAAAGGATTCTTAGGACAATCTTCCGGAAAGTGTCATCCCTGTTTGCAACATTGTATGCAATAGGCTTCAATTGGTTTGAGGTTTTTGTCAGGCTCTGGACATTCATTTTTCTAATGATCATCAGCACCACAGTTATGACAGTTTCTTGTTCTTGGCTTCATCATGGGTCTTACCATGGGAGGTCTGACACCTTGATTAGCTACATAATACATTGGTGCAAGCTCTGGTGGAGCATAAGTCACGGTTTCTTCCATTGGTGGTGGATGTGAATTATACCAATCTCCTTCTACCATTACTGTAGATGGACTAGGCTCTGCATAGGGTGTAACAGGCACTAATGCTTGTTCATCTATGACTCCTTTAGAGTGCATGTACTTTACAGGCACTGCATTATGTCCTGGATACGGAGGTTGTTGTCCCAACACAGGTTGAGGTCTTTCCATACCCATTGGTGGTCTTTGAGCTTGGGCCATATTAGGATGATATTTGTACATGGGTTGTCCTTGTGGCCGCATGGGCAAGTACTGAACATTCCCATCATACTTTGGTCTGAAGTAGCACTCACGGGTCTCATGGATGGTCCATTTACCCTCGATTGCACACCATTTTTGTGGCCTAATTGGTTGTCTTGGTTCTCTCATAGGTGCTTTTTGCATATTGTTCATCATGTCGTTCATTCTTTTTAGCATATCTTCTATGGATGAGAGTGGTGCTGCAACGGTCATTCCCACTTGTGTTGATTTT
>NZ_QFRV01000312.1:0-1101 GCF_004136805.1 Enterobacter cloacae complex sp. GF14B | reverse complement strand
TGTCACAAGACGGACACCCCGCGCCAAAAGAAAAAAACAGACTGAACAGACATTTAGAGCTTCAAAAACACCTTTATTGAGAGAGAGAGAGAGAGAGAGAGAGAGGACACGCGACACGGAGTGGCGGAATTCCACCCCAGAGAGTATTGGCCCCAAACCTTGGCGCCCCTTTCGGTATTTCTTTATAATGAATCAACACAGTACAAGCCGGTACTCCAAACTCTGCACCTTCTCCACGAAGCATGCCAGAGAATGAGCCCTAGCCTCATATTTAAAGGCCCTAGGCCCCAAAAGCAGTTTACATGAAAAGCCTTCAAACTCAAAAGCATCTGATCCAAAAGCAAAGCCAAAAAGCTACCAGTGTAAATCATGGAAATCCGTACAGCCTGCCACATCATCATGCCAACGCAATTTTCAAAAATTTGCCACGTCATCAGTTTTTGCGTGTGTGCGGGTCCTGCTTTATTTTAATCCTTTATGTCACTTGGGGCCCCATCGGATGGGGTCCCCATAAGTTGGGAGGACTTCTTCTGTTACTTCTTCTTTTTAGGGTTTAGGTCCCTCGGCCAACATCTGTAAGTTGGCTCCATTCTTTAGGCTTTGACAAGTCAGCAGTTTGTGACATCGCCCCTTCTTGAAAGAGAGTAATCGTTTACTCTCCGCGATTACAGCATATTTGCAAAACAAAGTTAGATAAAAAATTTCCGAGGGTCATTCCGAGGGACATTCAGTTTGCTCTTTTTGTTAAGGAGTTAGCTTCTCCTTTCGGCTCTTTTGATCAAGGAGTTAGCTTCTCCTTTCGTCCAGATCGGAACTCTTGATATTCCAACGTAGTAAAGTTAGCCATCACACCCAGACTGTATTGATCTTCCATGTATTGATCTTCCATCCAATTAGGAATATTCAGTGGTTGGCACATCACAATGCAACACAAATGCTCACATATGCATGTTACAAGACACAACAAACAGCGCCGCTGAGCACTCCCCCGAGACAAACAGTCTCCAGTATAAAGCTACTCAACGACTACCTCGTCACTATTACCCTATACATGTGGTAGTGATGTGTGTGAACACACTAGGACTGTCGGGACATTTTTTC
>NZ_QFRV01000311.1:0-1104 GCF_004136805.1 Enterobacter cloacae complex sp. GF14B | reverse complement strand
ACCCTGACCGTGAAGTACCAGGGCTGCGCCGATGCCGGCGTGTGCTACCCGCCGCAGACCCGCACCCTGAAGGTCGCGTTGCCGGGCGAAGCGGGCGCTGGCGGCTTCGGCTGTAAGGCGCGCGGGCTGCATGATTATGTCGTCAAGAACGGCTCTGCCGATCATCCCAACGCCGAGGTGAAATTCGCACTGGGTGATGTGGTCAACACCATGATCGGCTGCACTAATGGTGAAACGATCATGCTGTGCCACGACACCTCGCTGCCGCGCCCCTATTCTCTCGGCTTTCGGGTGCAAGGCACCGAGGGGCTGTGGATGGACGTCAACAAGTCGATCTATCTGGAGGGCAAGAGCCCACAGCCGCACCGCTGGGAGCCTGCCGAGGGCTGGTTTGCGAAATACGATCACCCGCTATGGAAACGCTACGCCGATCTGGCGGCAGGGGCCGGGCATGGCGGGATGGACTGGTTCGTGATCCACGCTTTTGTCGAGGCGCTGAAGGCCAAGGCCCCGATGCCAATCGACATTTACGACGCGCTGGCCTGGAGCGCGATCACGCCTCTGTCGGAACAATCGATTGCTGAGGGCAATCGCACGTTAGATTTTCCCGACTTCACCCGAGGGCAGTGGCGCACCCGCAAGCCGATCTTTGCGCTGAACGACGCCTATTGATCGACGCGATTTAGGCCAAGCGCACCGCAAAGGCGAAATTGGTAATCTTGTCGGTATCCTTGACGCCCGGCGCGCTTTCGACGCCGCTGGAGGTATCGACCAGCGGCGCTCCGGTGCGCGCAATCGCCTCGGCAACATTCGTCGGATTTAGCCCGCCTGCCAGCCCCCACGGCAAGGCACCGCGATATCCGGCCAGCAGCGACCAGTCGAACGCCAACCCCATGCCGCCGGGCAGCGCGCCTTTGGGGGTCTTGGCGTCGAACAAGATCAAGTCCGCCGCCCCGGCATAGGCTGCGGCGCGTGCGACATCGCTGGCGCTGGCGACGGGCAGCGCCTTCCACACCGGCTTGCCAAACCGCGCGCGCAACTGGGCCACGCGTTCGGGCGATTCCGAACCGTGCAGCTGCAGCGCGTTCAGCTTGGCTGCCACCA
>NZ_QFRV01000310.1:0-1106 GCF_004136805.1 Enterobacter cloacae complex sp. GF14B | reverse complement strand
GAAATCATCTTCAAAACTTTCAAGTGTCACAATTCGTGATGGTTAGCCAGCGTCTTTCCTCCCCTTAAAAGGTGTGCGAGAAATCAAGTAAGTGTTCTATTCTCAATTTACCATTGGTTTGTTTCTCCACACTTATTCAATTGGTCTAAAGAAATTTCTCACTCCAACTCTCTCTTGCTTCATTACATATGCATGTGGCTACCTCTCATGGTGATTTTATTTGTATCACGGCATTGTATAGATGGAGATGAGCTCTGTATGCAAAGTGTGTTAGTTTGATGTAAGTGATTCTCTTGTGTGTTTGAGAGGCAAGTCTTGTGCACATGATTTTTTGATGAGTGCTTGAGAGAGGAAGAGTTTGGATGTATTATGGGTATTCTTATGGGGAGAAGGTGAATGCTATTCCACAAATTGCATATTTCATTTTGATGCACGGCATTGGGTTGCATAATCGTTGATGGTGTTCAAGTGTCCAAAGTGTATATAGAGTAAGGGGGTTTTCAAAGTGTGTTGCTTGAGTGGGTGAGTGCAAGTGTTATTTTGATTGGTTTCCTTCTCCACTCCCAAAAGAAGGTGGTGCCCCAAGTAGTGTGCGTACCTCTTTACGAACATTTTGTGAGGGTAGGCCCATTGGTTTGGGTTTAGAGGCCCCATTTCAGAAAGCTCGCCCTCATAAAGTGGTGACCCCACGGAGGAACATATTTCCAAGTTACCTTCAAATTTTTTAGTGATGAACAATGGAGTTCCCATCTATCCATTTCATTTTGCACAACACATTAGAGTAAATGTTCACATAGATAGAAAAGTCTTTTTCCAGCAACGCATTGTTTTTATGTTTGGTGCAGAAAGACTTAGAGAAATACTGGCATCACCCAATCCAATTATACTTCCAATCACCAATTATGAAACTTCTTATGATGTTCACGTGTTCATTTTGTTTTAAAGGCAGGAACAAGGAGTGGTGAAGGGGTGCTCAAGGGCCATATGAAGGAACGAGGTCTTCAAACCAACAACAAGGAGTAGCACATGAATCACGATCAAAACAATGAACCTTTTAGGCCTATTGCTCGCAATCCATTCATATAATCATTGCAACTAAGTTTAGG
>NZ_QFRV01000309.1:0-1109 GCF_004136805.1 Enterobacter cloacae complex sp. GF14B | reverse complement strand
ACCTCTACCGTTGTGATTCTAGTGGTGGCTGTAGCCTCTGCCCATCTAGTCATGTAGTCGACCCCCATGATAATGTAGAATTTTGTTGAGTTGGCCCTAGGTAATGGCCCAATGGCATCGATACCCCATTTTTCAAATGGGCCATATGAGAGAATAGGTGTCTGTGGTTCAGGCATAAGTGACCTAGTGCCGGCCTTTTGACACAACTTACACGTTTTGCACCAGTGGTGTACATCACGGTTGAAGCTAGGCCATATGAAGCCTGCCTACAAGATTTTCCTACTTGTTATGTCTAGGGCAAAGTGACCACCACAAACATCGTCGTGACAGCTAGCAATTACTCCCGTGATTTCTTGAGAGAGGGACCTTCCTGAGTATTTGGTCCTTACCCTTACAGTACAAACCGTCATTGATGAGTCGATACCTTGTGGCCTTCCGCGTTAGCCATTGCTTCTGTCCCTTTGTTAAATCTGATGGGCATTCCCCTGTTTCCAAAAAATGCATGATGTCAGGCAAGGCATCACTGCCTTGAAATAGAGGGAGCTTTAGTTTTATTGCTCCAACCACCACTTCCTATAGTCTTTCACTTGCTAGGGCATCTGCTTCTTGGTTTTGAGCCCTTGGGATATGGTGTATTTGAACTTCTTCAAACTTACCCAACAAGGTTTTTACACCACTTAAGTGAGTCCTTAAACTAGGATTCTTGCATGTCCATGCTCCATTTACTTGCCTTACCAGAAGTAGAGCATCCCCAAATACATTAAGGCGTTGTACACCTTGCGAGACGCACCATTGTAGACCCTTGGTTAGTGCTGCATACTCAGCTTCATTGTTAGAATGTGAATCTAACAATTGGCCCAACGAAAATACCTTTGTCCCTTTGTCATCAAAGACCACTATGCCTGCAGCTGCTTTGTCGGACGCTCGCTTGTAGGCTCCATCAAAGTAGAGAGAGTATGCTCCTTCTACCATCGGTGGTAGTGGAGGTAATCGGACTTCTCCTTCCTTAGATTGCTTCTCCTCCCTTTCAAAGACTTGGTAGGTCATGAGTCCCCCCAAACTTGCCCTTGTCGTGCTTTCTACCTGTACCGTGTAGTCAAACTCTTGCA
>NZ_QFRV01000031.1:0-52412 GCF_004136805.1 Enterobacter cloacae complex sp. GF14B | reverse complement strand
ATTTGCCTGGCGGCTTTAGCGCGGTGGTCCCACCTGACCCCATGCCGAACTCAGAAGTGAAACGCCGTAGCGCCGATGGTAGTGTGGGGTCTCCCCATGTGAGAGTAGGGAACTGCCAGGCATCAAACAAGAAAAACCCCGTACCGTAAGGTACGGGGTTTTTTGCTTTGGGCGCGGAAAACATGCCGGATGGCGGCTTCCCCTTATCCGGCCTACAATTGTTAAAACAATTTTAACAATGGTGCCGCTTTGACTCGTCCCTTTGATTATCAACAAGATTTTGCCAATATTAATTTTCGCGAACATCCCGAACGGTATCAGGTGGGCCGGGGTGAGCAGGGCGTATTGATGGTCGAGCCTTATAAAAGCGAAATCCTTCCACACTGGCGTTATAAAAATGCTGAAGTCGCAGCGCGTTCGGCAGAAGAGATCTACGCCCTCTTTGAAGAGTACCGCAGGAATAACGATTTTGTAGGTATGGATATGGCGCGTAAATTCATACAGATGGGATACACCCGTGCCCGGCGATACGCCAATCATAAAGGCGGAAAAAAGTATGATGAGAAGCGCCAGGTCAAACCCCTCGATCACGATCCAGTAAAAGCAGAGGCCGCTGCGGTATTCAAAACGTGGTGGGATAAAATTCGTGCCGATGAAGATTATTTGCAGCGAAAAAAGGCTCACCAGCAAGCGTGGGGATAATTACTACGTCCGCTAATAATTCGATACCTGATCGAGTTCACAAAATCCAATGAAACATATTGGAAACATTTTATTTACCTAACGATTCGTTTTAAATCCGGTTTTACTGTTTGTGGGCAATGGCCCGCAATGTGAGACAGGGGATTTTAAAATGACAGAAACCGTAGCCAGTGCAGATACGGATAACACAAGTTTAGCAGGCAAGGATACTCGCCGTCGGGTTTGGGCAATTGTTGGAGCCTCATCGGGGAACCTTGTAGAGTGGTTTGATTTTTACGTCTATTCATTCTGTTCACTCTACTTTGCGCATATCTTTTTCCCATCAGGGAACACCACAACGCAGCTTCTGCAAACCGCAGGCGTTTTTGCCGCCGGGTTCCTGATGCGTCCCATTGGCGGATGGCTGTTCGGCAGGATCGCGGACAGGAAAGGGCGCAAGACATCCATGCTCATCTCTGTGTGCCTGATGTGCGTCGGCTCGCTGGTGATTGCCTGCTTGCCCGGATATGACACAATCGGAACATGGGCACCGGCGTTGCTGTTGCTGGCACGTCTGTTCCAGGGGCTGTCAGTGGGTGGCGAATACGGCACCAGCGCGACATACATGAGCGAAGTGGCTGTTGAAGGGCGCAAAGGTTTCTATGCATCATTCCAGTATGTAACCCTCATTGGCGGACAGCTACTGGCGTTACTGGTTGTGGTGATCCTTCAACAAATCCTTAGCGATGAAGATTTACGCGCCTGGGGCTGGCGCATACCGTTTGCCCTGGGGGCCGCCCTGGCGGTTGTGGCGCTGTGGTTACGCCGTCAGCTTGATGAAACCTCCCAGCAGGAGGTCAGGGCGCTGAAAGAAGCCGGTTCGATGAAAGGGTTGTGGCGTAACCGCAAAGCATTTTTGATGGTATTAGGCTTTACCGCCGCAGGCTCGCTAAGCTTCTATACCTTCACCACCTATATGCAAAAATATCTGGTCAACACGACGGGCATGCATGCTAACGTTGCGAGTGTCGTCATGACGGTGGCGTTACTGGTCTTTATGCTCATTCAGCCGATTGTTGGCGCGCTGTCGGACAAAATAGGTCGCCGCACCTCCATGCTGATCTTTGGTGGCATGCTCACCCTGGGGACTGTTCCGCTTTTGACGGCGCTACAGCATACAACCTCTCCGTATGCCGCTTTCGCTTTGATTATGGTGGCACTTATTATTATTAGTTTTTACACGGCAATCAGTGGCATTTTGAAAGCGGAAATGTTTCCCGCACAGGTGAGGGCGCTGGGCGTAGGCCTCTCTTATGCGGTCGCTAACGCCCTGTTTGGCGGATCAGCAGAATATGTCGCGCTATCCCTAAAGTCATGGGGCAGTGAAACGACCTTCTTCTGGTATGTCACCATCATGGGGGCGCTGGCGTTTATTGTCTCCCTGATGCTGCATCGTAAAGGAAAAGGGATCCGCCTTTAATAATGCGCCATCTGCCAGACGGCGTAGCCGGTTGTTGCCCCGGCTACGTCCCAGGCAAAATCTTTCCAGCTCCAGCCGCTTCCCGAGGGGCGGCTATCCCAAAGTTCTTTTGATGCCCCCAGGCTGATGGAGAACATCAGGCCCATTGTGGCACTTCGATCCCGGCTATACCCCTGGTGCAGCGCATACTCATTACCCGCAGCGGACAACATTGCAGACGCCAGAAAGTGTTGAGCTTTATCCTGACCCGACCAGTTATCATTAGCCATATGGCTGCAACCGGTCAGGAAAAGAGGGATTATCAGGAAAGGCGTACGCATTAACAGACTCCATAAAAAAAGCCCCGTCGATGACAGGGCCCGTGTATTACAGAATGCGGCTGATGAGGCGGTCGATACGGATCCGACGTAGACGGCGAATCAGCTTGCGAACTTTCACCGGATAATCAGCGATGCTTTGCAGATCGCGATAATGACGAACCACGGTGGTATGCGTGCGTATAAGCTCCAGCTCACGATCGCGTTTCGCGGCTAACGCATGCTGAGGATCATGAATAAGGATGGCGTTTTCCAGATCCAGACGCCAGGCGCGTGGGTTCAGGTTATTACCGGTCAGCAGCATCCACTCGTCATCCACCCACATCCCTTTGAGGTGATAGCTGTTGTCTTCATCTTTCCAGAGACGCACAACCAGCTGGTCCGTGTTCACATAGTACTGTAAACGGCTCAGGAAGCGGCGCAGGTTAATCTCATAGAGATAAGGCAGTGCGCCGATGATCTTGAAAGGCTGATCTTCCGGAATGAAAAAGTCATTTGCCGTTTTATCCCCGACAATGATTTCCACCTTTTTACCATCACGCAGCAGCTGAATGATATTACGCACCAGAACGGCGGGAAGATTAAAGTACGGGGTGCAGATGGTCAGCTTATGCTCAGCGCACGGCATCAAATGAAAGATGGTCTTGTTCAGCAGGCTGGATTTTCCCAGGCCTACCAGAGGCGTAACGGACAGTTCTTCATTACTGGCATCACCCTGAAAACGATAAACCGCATCGCGCAGTTCCTGGCGGAAGGAGCGAACGTCGTTTTTGATTTCCGGGCTTTTCGGGCGATGAGGATCGTCAAGACGGTGCACACCCCGACCATGAACCAGGTTTTTATCAACCCAGTTGAACATGATGTCAGCCATCTGCGGATTGCGGATCAGATGGTAGCGATCGTAGCGGTATTTATCGAGCTGATGGAGATACACATCATTCAGGCTGGCGCCGCTATAAAGGACGCTGTCATCAATGATAAATCCTTTAAAATGAAGAACGCCAAGCGCTTCACGGGTATTCACCGGTACGCCATACACCGGGATATCAATACCCGGATTTTCCTGGGCCGTGCGGCAATACCAGTCAGCATTGGTATTCGAGGCAGCCGCACCAATACGGCCACGCTGAGCACGGTGCCAGTCAACCAGCACGCGAACATCCAGTTCCGGACGCTGACGTTTCGCTTCATAGAGCGCGTTCAGGATCGCACGCCCACCTTCATCTTGTTCAAGATAGAGCGCCACAATGCAAATACGTCGCGTAGCGCTGGCAATCTTTTCAAGAAGCGTCTCCCGGAAATGAGCGGGAGCATAAAAGAACTCTACATCATCAACTGACTGAGAAATCTTCGGTAGTTGAGCAAGGTGTTGTTGATGTTTATTACGCTTAAATTTTGACAACATCACAGTGCGTTTCTTCTCTGTTCATTGAAGGGTTGTCTGTACCAGGCAAACAACATAAGCGGACAATGATACCCCAGTGCCGGTAAAAGTGGGTAACATTTCCAGCAGCTTACTCTTGTTTATCCGTCGAAGTCAGGCTGAGGGACAGAGAGACAATGCCTTCATCCAGCTGGATATCAACGTCAAAACCGAGCTTCCGCGCCAGGGTCACCATACCCCGATTGTTTGGCATAGTAATGCCATTCAGGCGTGACAATCCGTGATCGCGCGTATAACCAATGAGTTTTTCGAGCAGCCGTCTGCCCAACCCCAAACCCTTAAGATCGGAACGCACCAGTACGGCAAACTCCGCATCCACGTTATCCGGGTCGGAAATAGCGCGCGTCACGCCGAGGATCTCCTCTCCCGCTCCGGAACGGCGGACCGCCACAATCGCCATTTCTCGATCGTAGTCGATCTGGGTCATATTGGCTAAATCGTCGTGGGTAAATTCATTGATTTCGCTGAAATAGCGATAGTACAAATCTTCCTTCGTCACCTGCGAGATGAACGCCCGCAGCAGCGGCTCGTCTTCCGGCAGGATAGGGCGAAACAGCGCCCGCTCCCCATTTTTCATCTCCACCCACTCTTCCAGATGAAGAGGATAAGGACGAATGGCGAGACGGCTTTCCGGGTCACCGATATAGGGCGCAATATCCAGCGTCACGTCCAGGGCGGTAAATTCATTTCCGGAGGCAAGAAGGGGGTGAATATCCAGGCGCTGGATCTCCGCACAGTCAACAATGAGGTTGGAGACCTTCACCAGAAACTGGCTTAACCCGGCGATATCAAGCGGCCGCAGAGCGCTTCTCCCGCGGATTTTTTTGCTTTTGATGGCCTGAATAATTAAATAACGCGCCAGGTTCATGTTCAGAGGGGGAAGCGCGACAACCGCCTGTTCTTCTGGCCGCCACTCAACGCCGCCATCACCCAGCATAATGAGCGGGCCAAAAACCGGATCGTGTTCGACAACCACGCGCAGCTCCTGCGCACCCGCACGGTTGGCCATGCTCTGCACCAGCAGGCCGTGGATCCTGGCCTGTGGCCACGTCATTTTTACGCGATCGATAATGGCATCCGCGGCCTGTTGTACTTCTGTCGCGGTGCGCAGATACAGCATGACGCCCTGCACATCCGATTTGTGCGGAATATCGGGAGAGCGCAGCTTCAGCGCGACCGGATAACCAATCTGCTCAGCAATATGTACCGCCTCAGCGCTGTCGCCGGCAATCCAGGTGGGCAGGGTTTGCATTCCATAACTGCCAAGAATGGGTTGTACCTCATGTGTGTCAAGAGAAGTGGCGCCCTCTTCGATGGCCTGCTGCAAAAGCCTGTGCACATCCACCGAATTTGCGGTGAGATTGCCCGGCAGGGCAGGCGTTTCACGCAGCTGCTTCTGGTTGCGGCGGTATTCAACCATATGCATAAACGCGGTAATGGTGCCCTCTGGGGTACGGTAGGTTGGCAACCCGGCTTCACTAAACAGACGCCGTGCCTCCTGCGAGGAGAATTCGCCGCACCAGTTGGTCAGCAGGGTAACGTATTTACCGCGGGGATGGTTTCGGACCGCCTCAATCAGCGCACGCGCACTTTCGCTGCCTGGCGCAACCGCGCTGGGCGAATGGATAATCATCAGCGCATCAAAGTCCTGGCTATCCAGCAAAATCGTGATCGCCTTAATGTAACGATCGCTGCTGGCATCATCGCGCAAATCGAGGGGATTATCGGGAACAACGCTTCCCGGTAACGCATCCCGCAGGCGCTGGAGCGTCTCTTCACCCAGCGTGGCCAGCTTGCCGTTGCGTAGCCAGAGCTCGTCCAGCGCCAGGGCGGCGGGAGCTGCACCGTTGCTGACAATCATCAGCTTTTCACCGCGCAGGGGGCGCATGTGGCTTAACGTTTCGACGGCGGAAAAAAGCTCGTGCGTATCCTGTACCCGCAGTAAACCGGCGCGCTGGATCGCTGCATCCCATGCGGGATCCATCCCGGAACGGGAATGTAGCAGGCGCTGAGCCGCGGGGCTGCGCCCGCTTTTGATGACCAGAATCGGTTTATTACGTGATGCGCTACGCGACGCCGACACAAAACGACGGGCGTCGCTCAGGTGTTCAAGGTAGAGCAGGATAGCGCTGGTTTTGCTGTCACGCGCCAGGAAATCCAACAGCTCATCGACGTCAATGTCCAGGCTGTCGCCGAGGGCAATGAAATAGGAAAAGCCCATCTCACGCTGCTGCGCCCAGTCGAGGATGGTATTGGATACCGCAGCCGACTGCGAAATAAAGGCCAGTTTGCCTTTACGGATCGGAACCGGGGAAAAACTGGCATTCAGCCCTTGCCAGGGCGCAAGCAGACCGAGGCTATTTGGACCAAGAATGCGCATCTGGTAGCGGCTGGCGCAGGCCAGCAGTTCGGGCTGCTGTTCAGGAGGCGAGGAAAGAATAATGCAGGTTTTACAGCCTTTCTGACCGAGCGACTCAAGCAATTCGAGGTTTCGTTTCGCATGCGTACAGAGCACGGCGAGGTCGGGAACAAACGGTAAACTTTGCACGTCCGGCCACGCCAGCACCCCCTGTACCGCCTTATAAGCGGGCGTAACGGGCATGACCGGGCCGTTAAATCCGCCAGCCAGCAGATTGCGCATCATCAGATACCCTGCGCGGTCCGGTTTCATCGAGGCGCCAATAACGGCAATGGATTTCGGACGGAGTAGCGCTTCTAACCCTCTCTGGCTCATGCAGGCCTCCTGTGAATGCAAGCGACCTGATGATTTTAAACGCTTTCTGCCTCAGTTGCTGTGACGCTACCCTTATGAACGGTTTTTCCCGCAAGATAACGTTCGCGGAAGCAGGAGAAGTGACTGCCCAGCGCGCCGGCCGCCTGGGTATCGCCCGCCAGATCCAGTAGCGCTATGGCGACTTCAGCGGTGCAATATTGACCGTCGGCATGCGCTTCACGCAAGCGATAGGCCGAAACACGCGACAGATCGACGGAAATCACCGGCAGCGCATCAAGATAAGGGCTTTTGCGAAACATTTTTCTTGCTTCGGTCCAGGTGCCGTCGAGCATAATAAACAGCGGCGGCTTACCGGTTGGTGGCGCCGTAAGCACCTGACGTTGTTCGCCTGCATATGATGCCGGGAAAACGACCATGGGCTGATAGTCCGGGCTTGCCACCAGGTCGAGCAGAGCCTGAGGTGGCTCAGTGCGCGACCACTGAAACGCTGCGGTGTTGGGTAGAATATCGGCGATCAAACGCCCTGTGTTGCTGGGCTTCATCGGTTCGGTATCGAACATGACCAGACAAAAGCGGCTTTTCGCCTCGCTCGGCGCAAGCGTTTCGCACAGGCACACTTTCAGCGGTAAAAGGCAGCGCTGGCAGCGGCGAATACGATTGCCTCGGGCCAGAAAAGGGCGGGTGGCGCGCGCAAGGCGCTCGGCGCGTAATTGAAGTACAGCGTTATCAGTCATGGGCGAAAAGGCAGGAAAAACCCCATTTTCGCAGAGGAGAGAACGGGGCACAAGATATGCCCCGCGAATGTTACAGGGATTCGTTTAACCAGCTGTCGAAAGGCGCTTTTGGTACTGCACCATTGAGCATGTCGATCACTTCACCATTTTTGAAAATCATAATGGTTGGAATGCTGCGAATGCGAAAACGGGCGCTGAGTTCACGTTCCGCTTCGGTATTCACTTTGACAAAACGCATTTTCCCGCTGCGCTCTTCAGCCACGTCTTCGAAGATGGGCGCAAAGTTACGGCAGGGGCCGCACCACGGTGCCCAGAAATCGACCACAACAGGCAGATCGTCCTTGAGGAGTTTGTCCAGCGTAGCACCCGTCGCGTTAATGACATCGCCATCAAATAATTCGTGGCCACAACGCCCGCATTTCGCACCGTCATCCATCCGATCGTCCGGAATGCGGTTTAAAGCCTGACAGTTGGCACATACGGTATTCATAACTAACCTCTGATAGAGCCGTGGAACAACGGCAGAACGCCGATAATGTTTCTGATATGTTACATATTATCAGTGAGCCTGTATGAAACGACAACGCGTTTTATTCAATGGGAACAATAGTCACAGGCTTTTGTACGAAATTATGGCTATGAGCTTGCACATCGGGTAATCTGCGCGCTTCGCGCAGCGCTGGTGGAGAAAAGCATGAACGACGAAATGAAAAACAAAAGCGGCAAGGTCAAAGTGATGTATGTCCGCAGTGATGATGACTCTGATAAACGCACCCAAAATCCGCGTACCGGAAAAGGTGGCGGGCGTCCGGCGTCTTCTCGTGCAGACGGTGGCCGTCGCCCCGCCCGCGATGACAGAAATAACCGCGGCGATGACCGCAAACGTGATGACCGTAAGCGTGACGATCGCAAACGCGATGATTTTGTCCGCGACGGTGGATCGCCATGGCGTACCGTTTCTCGCGCGCCCGGTGAAGAGACTACCGAAAAAGCCGATCACGGCGGTATCAGCGGAAAAAGCTTTATCGATCCGGAAGTGCTGCGTCGTCAGCGTGCGGAAGAGACCCGTGTCTACGGTGAGAACGCCTGTCAGGCCCTGTTCCAGAGCCGCCCGGAGTGTATCGTTCGTGCATGGTTTATCCAGAGCGTGACCCCGCGCTTTAAAGAAGCGCTGCGCTGGATGGCGGCGAACCGCAAAGCCTACCACGTGGTTGACGATGCCGAGCTGACAAAAGCGTCCGGTACAGAACACCACGGCGGCGTCTGCTTCCTGATCAAAAAACGTAACGGCACTACCGTGCAGCAGTGGGTTAGCCAGGCGGATGCCGATGACTGCGTACTGGCGCTGGAAGATGTAGGTAATCCGCATAACCTGGGCGCTATGATGCGTAGCTGCGCGCACTTTGGCGTGAAAGGCGTTCTGTTGCAGGATGCCGCGCTGCTGGAATCCGGTGCGGCGATTCGTACTGCGGAAGGTGGTGCAGAGCACGTTCAGCCGATCACCGGCGACAGCGTGCTGGAAGCCCTGGAGCAATTCCGTAAAGCGGGCTACACCATTGTCACCACCTCAAGCCGTGCCGCTACGCCGTTGTTTAAAGCGACGTTGCCGCGCAAAATGGTGCTGGTGTTAGGTCAGGAGCGCGATGGTCTGTCTGATGCGGCACTCTCCAGCGCTGACCTGAGCGTCTCTATCGACGGCACTGGCAACGTTGAAAGCCTGAACGTATCCGTTGCGACCGGCGTGCTGCTGGCGGAATGGTGGCGTCAGAACAAGGCATAAGCCTTTTATGTGCCGGGCCTGACCCGGCACATTCAAACCCTACTCGCTCTCTGCCGGTAACACTGGCATCCAGTCAATCGGCTTTTCGCCACGCTTTTCCAGCCACTCATTCGTCAGAACAAAATGATTACTGCCAAAGAAACCACGATGCGCAGACAGCGGCGACGGGTGCGGCGCCTTCAGCACGTGATGACGCTGACGATCGATAATCGCCCCTTTCTTTTGGGCATGCGAACCCCAGAGTAAAAACACGACGCCTTCACGATGCTCATTGATCAGGCTGATAACCTTATCGGTAAAGGTTTCCCATCCCAGACTGGCGTGGGAGTGTGCCTGACCCGCCCGGACAGTTAATACGGTATTCAGCAACAGCACGCCCTGGCGCGCCCAGCTTTCCAGATAACCGTGATTAGGGCGGGTGAAACCCGGAATCGTTCCTTCCAGCTCTTTATACATATTCAGCAGAGAAGGTGGGATGGCCACGCCCGGACGCACGGAAAATGCCAGTCCGTGAGCCTGCCCGGGGCCGTGGTACGGATCCTGCCCCAGGATAACCACCTTTACATCGCTCAGTTCGGTGTAGCGGAAGGCGTTAAACACATCTTTCTGCGGCGGATAAATTGTCTGGCCGGCCTGCCGTTCAGCCGCAACGGTACTGAGGGTATTTATAAAATAGGGCTGCTGCTTCTCTTCAGCCAGCACGTCATGCCAGGTTAAAGGTGTTGTCATCTCGCTCTCCTGCGAATCTCATTCTGTGTCTAGCTTACCTGTTAAACCCCAACGAGCAAAATTACCCGCGGAAAAGCAGGCTAAGTGACTCAATTTATGTTGAAACCAGGCAGGATAAGTTGAATTAGTAACCCTTTAAAATTGATCTAAAACAAAAAATACAGACCACACTCTTTGTGTGGTTGGTGGTTTTGTTGATTTAAATCAATAAATCACCCGGGTCTGAATGTTATATATACACACAACAAACAATGGTTTTACCAATTGGCCGCAAAAGGCCAGCATCAGTTAATGTAGCCTAAGGGAGGCAACACATGATTACAGGTATCCAGATTACTAAAGCTGCAAATGACGATCTGCTGAACTCTTTCTGGCTGCTGGACAGCGAGAAAAACGAAGCGCGCTGTGTAGTAGCGAAAGCAGGTTTTGCGGAAGACGAAATCGTTCCGGTGAGCAAACTGGGCGAAATTGAATACCGTGAAATTCCAATGCAAGTGCAGCCAGAAGTACGCGTGGAAGGTGGTCAGCACCTGAACGTTAACGTCCTGCGTCGCGAAACGCTGATGGATGCCGTTGAGCACCCGGAAAAATACCCGCAGCTGACCATCCGTGTGTCTGGCTATGCGGTGCGTTTCAACTCTCTGACCCCGGAACAGCAGCGCGACGTTATCTCGCGTACCTTTACTGAAAGCCTGTAAGGTTTCAGCTTTGGGGGTGGAATAAAAAAGCCGGGAATGTCCCGGCTTTTTTTTACTCTTCCGTTTTTGTCTCTGACGCAGCAGAGCTTGGCTTACGGCGCTTACCAATATTTTTGGTATCGCGGTGGCGCTGTTTAACGCGTGGCTTCTCTTTTTCTTTCTCTTTTCTCTCAGCACGTTTCGCGAGCGCTTTCTTGGACGGTTTACCCGTCATTTTTTCACTCGGCGCACGTGTGGTCGGACGAAGTCCGTCAATCACGCGAGCTTTCAGCGGCTCCTCAACGTAGCGGCCAATTTTCTGTAGCAGCAAATGGTCGTGCGCTTCTACCAGAGAGATAGCAATACCTTTGCGGCCCGCACGGCCGGTACGACCAATACGGTGCAGGTAAGTATCACCGCTGCGCGGCATATCAAAGTTGATCACGTGGCTCACGTCCGGGATGTCGATCCCGCGCGCGGCAACGTCGGTGGCAACCAGCACATTCACGCGGCCATCGGTCAGGCGCTTAATCCCTTCGGTACGCTTAACCTGCGCCATTTCACCTTCGAGATAGCAGTTGTTGATACCGGCATTGCGCAGCATTTCTGCCAGTTCATGCACGCGCTCACGTTTGCGTACGAATACGATGGTACGGGTTGCCTCTTCCTGCTTCAGCAGGTGTTTCAACAACTCAACCTTATGCTCAAGGTTATCTGCGCGGTAGTACCACTGGTGGATCTTCTTACGCTCACGGGTCGATGGCGTAGCGGACACTTCCACCGGATCTTCCAGCAGACGTTCGGCGAAATCTTTAATGGCATCCCCTTCAAGGGTTGCCGAGAACAGCATTGTCTGGTTACGCCAGCGCGTTTCACCCGCGATGTGTTCGATATCCTGGGCAAAGCCCATGTCCAGCATGCGGTCAGCTTCATCGAGAATCAGCGTTTCCACTGCGCGGCAGTCGAAGTTCTCTTCTTTTATGTATTGCAGCAGACGGCCTGTCGTCGCGACAACGATATCCTGGTTTTCGCTGAACACTTCGGCGTGGTTCATATACGCTACGCCGCCGGTGATGGTCGCGATATCCAGATGGGTGTTCGCCGCCAGCTCACGCGCGTGTTCGGCAACCTGCATCGCCAGTTCACGGGTCGGGGTCAGGATCAAAATGCGCGGCGGGCCTGATTTTTTACGCGGAAAGTCGAGCAAATGCTGCAACACAGGCAGCAAGTAGGCTGCTGTCTTCCCCGTGCCGGTTGGCGCAGAACCGAGCACATCGCGGCCCTCAAGCGCAGGCGGAATGGCCGCGGCCTGAATGGCGGTCGGGCGTGTAAAGCCTTTGCTCTCAAGGGCATTGAGCAGGCTTTCATCGAGTTCAAGTTCGGAAAAAGTCGTTACAGTCATGTTCTACCTCTGTGTGGGGCGCTGATTATAGACGTTACGGCTGTAATCTTCATCTGTTTGTATGGATATCGCTTTTCGACCACTTCGCTTTCCCCTATGCTACTCCAGTTTCACTCAGAAGGTTGCCCTGACATGTCTCAACTCAAAGCGCAGTTGCGCCGCGATGGTTTTACGTTTAAACAGTTTTTTGTGGCGCACGATCGTTGTGCGATGAAAGTCGGTACAGACGGTATTTTACTGGGGGCATGGGCTCCTGTCGCAGGTGTAAAACGCATTCTGGATATTGGTACGGGCAGCGGACTTCAGGCGCTGATGCTGGCGCAGCGAACGGAAGAACACGTCACGATCGATGCCGTTGAGCTTGATCCTCAGGCGGCCCGGCAGGCAAGTGAAAACGCTGCCGACTCTCCGTGGGCAGAACGCATCAGGGTAGAATGCGCCGATGTCCTGACCTGGGCGCCGGAGCAGACCGCGCGTTACGATTTGATTGTCAGCAATCCGCCATATTTCACGCCAGGCGTGGAATGTGGCACGCCGGAACGCGAGCAGGCACGTTACACCGGCTCGCTCGATCACAAGGCGCTACTGACCAGTTCGGCGGAGCTCATCTCGGAAGAGGGATTTTTCTGCGTGGTCTTGCCTGTAAGCACGGGTAATACCTTCATTGAGATCGCACATGAGATCGGCTGGAATCTGCGTCTTCGTACCGATATTTCGGATACGGAAGGACGCTTACCGCACCGCGTGTTGCTGGCACTCTCGCCGAAAGAGGGCGAGTGCTTTATCGACAGGATGGTCATTCGTGGGCCAGACCAGCGTTATTCCGAAGATTACACAGCTCTGACCCAGGCCTTTTATCTGTTTATGTGAACCTGCGGCGTCAACACCGACGGCCCGGACGTTTCAAGCGGTTCGGGATAGTCCAGCGTATAATGCAGGCCACGGCTCTCTTTGCGCATCATTGCACAGCGCACAATCAGCTCGGCAACCTGCACAAGGTTGCGCAGCTCCAGCAGATTATTAGAAACGCGGAAGTTGGCGTAATATTCATCGATTTCCTGCTGCAACATCATGATGCGGCGTAACGCGCGTTCCAGACGCTTCGTTGTACGTACAATCCCGACATAATCCCACATGAAAAGCCGCAGCTCGTGCCAGTTATGCTGGATTACCACCAGTTCGTCCGGGTTTTCTACCCGACTTTCATCCCATGCCGGCAAGTGTGTTGTCGGACGTGCATAGGGCATGCGTTTGGTAATATCTTCCGCAGCCGACCACCCATACACCAGACACTCCAGCAGCGAGTTTGAGGCCATGCGATTCGCACCATGCAGGCCGGTATAGCTGACCTCGCCGATCGCATACAAACCATCCACGTCGGTACGACCATGATCGTCAACCATCACCCCGCCACAGGTATAGTGGGCGGCAGGTACAATCGGCACCGGATCGCGGGTTAGATCAATACCCAGACTCAGCAGCTTTTCATAAATCATCGGGAAGTGCTGGCGAATAAAGTCTGCCGGTTTATGGCTAATGTCCAGATACATACAGTCCACGCCAAGCCGCTTCATCTCGTGGTCAATGGCGCGGGCCACGATATCCCGCGGTGCCAGTTCACCTCGGGGGTCGAAGTCCGGCATAAACCTGGAACCGTCCGGACGCTTCAGATACGCGCCTTCGCCACGCAACGCTTCAGTTAACAGGAAGTTACGCGCCTGCGGGTGGAACAGGGCGGTAGGATGGAACTGGTTAAACTCCAGATTCGCCACGCGGCAACCTGCGCGCCAGGCCATGGCGATACCGTCTCCGGAGGCGATATCCGGGTTAGTCGTGTACTGGTAAACCTTGGAGGCGCCGCCGGTGGCCAGCACAACGGCTTTTGCCTGGCAGGTTTCCACCTTCTCTTTATTCCGATTCCACACCCATGCGCCGACAACACGGCGCGTGCCGGGCAGGCCAATTTTATCGGAAATAATCAGGTCGACGGCGTTGCTGCGCTCCAGTACCCGAATATTGGGATGGCTGAGGGCTTTGCTGACCAGCGTGGTTTCAACCGCTTTTCCGGTTGCATCAGCAGCGTGCAGAATACGGCGGTGGCTGTGCCCGCCTTCACGGGTCAGGTGATAGCTCTCTTCACCATTAGGCTGAACCTGCGTATCAAACAGCACGCCCTGATCGATAAGCCATTGCACGCAGTGGCGGGCATTGCTGGCGACAAACTCTGCGGCATGCTTATCCACAATCCCGGCGCCGGCAATCAGGGTGTCTTCTACATGCGAGGCAATGCTATCCGTTTCATCAAACACCGCGGCAATACCGCCTTGTGCATAGAAGGTGGAACCTTCGCTCATCGGCCCTTTACTCAGCACGATTACGTTCTGATGTTCCGCCAGGCGCAGTGCGAGGGAGAGGCCAGCAGCACCGCTGCCAATGATCAGTACATCACAATGAAGTTCAGGCGTCGTGTTCATGATGTTTGTTTAATTTACTAAACATGGTGTGGGGAGAATAGCATTGCGATGCGAGATATCGCACGTTTTTTTTGAGGTGTGTTGCAATGACTAAACGGAATCCCGGAGGTTAAATCTGCGCTAAATGGCCGGAAATATTTTGCGAAGCAGATCGTTAGCTTCAGATTTTGTGGTGAAATAAAGCCTGTGTTGCGTTACTCTTCTGACGATAAAGTTAATGATTCTTGTCAGAAAGCGGGTGCGTATCGTGAACAGACTTATAATGAGAGAAAATGAATGGTCTGCGGCGCGATGAACAAAAACAAAGGCGTTACGGAACTTATTGAAGAACAGACACTCTAATTCGGTGCTTGCTCAAAGTGCAATGTTGTTAGAGTGGCGTTTCGATAACGCGTGGAATTTGGTTTGGGGAGACATTACCTCGGATGAGCGAGCAGTTAACGGACCAGGTCCTGGTTGAACGGGTCCAGAAGGGAGATCAGAAAGCTTTTAACCTACTGGTGGTGCGCTACCAGCATAAGGTAGCGAGTCTGGTTTCCCGCTATGTACCGTCAGGCGATGTTCCTGATGTTGTACAAGAGTCTTTTATTAAGGCCTATCGCGCGCTGGATTCATTCCGGGGGGATAGTGCTTTTTATACCTGGCTGTATCGTATTGCAGTCAATACGGCTAAGAATTATTTGGTTGCTCAGGGCCGGCGTCCGCCTTCAAGTGATGTTGACGCTATCGACGCAGAAAACTTCGAAAGTGGCGGCGCGCTGAAAGAAATTTCGAACCCTGAGAACTTAATGTTGTCAGAAGAACTGAGACAAATCGTTTTTCGCACGATCGAGTCGCTCCCGGAAGATTTACGCATGGCAATTACGTTACGGGAGCTGGATGGCCTAAGCTATGAAGAGATAGCCGCCATCATGGATTGTCCGGTCGGCACGGTTCGTTCACGAATTTTCCGTGCGCGAGAAGCCATTGATAATAAAGTTCAACCGCTTATCAGGCGTTGACGATAGCGGGATACTGGAAAAGGTATTAGGCATGCAGAAAGAAAAACTTTCCGCTTTAATGGATGGTGAAACGCTGGATAATGAGCTGCTCGATGAGTTGTCTCATTCTCCCGAAATGCAACAGACCTGGGAGAGCTATCATCTTATCCGCGACACGCTGCGCGGTGATACCAGTGAGGTTCTCCATTTCGATATCTCAGCACGCGTTATGGCGGCCATTGAGAACGAACCTGTTCATCAGACCACGCCGCTGATTCCTGAAGCGCAGCCTGCACCTCACCAGTGGCAGAAAATGCCGTTCTGGCACAAGGTGCGTCCATGGGCCAGCCAGCTCACCCAGATGGGGGTCGCTGCGTGCGTATCGCTTGCAGTTATCGTTGGGGTCCAGCACTATAACACTCAGTCTGAAGCCAATCAGCAACCTGAAGCGCCAGTGTTTAATACGCTGCCGATGATGGGTAAAGCCAGCCCGGTTAGCCTGGGCGTACCGGCAGATGCCTCCGCAAGCGGCGGACAGCAACAGCAGGTACAGGAGCAGCGCCGTCGCATTAATGCGATGTTGCAGGATTACGAGTTGCAGCGCCGTCTGCACTCCGAGCAGCTTCAGTTTGAGCAGGCCCAAACCCAGCAGGCTGCTGTGCAGGTGCCAGGAAACCAAACTTTAGGAACGCAATCGCAGTAATGAAGCAACTTTGGTTCGCCATGTCTTTGATGGCGGGTAGCCTGTTCTTCTCTGCTAACGCCTCGGCTGATGTTTCATCCGGGGCGTTGTTGCAGCAAATGAATCTGGCCAGCCAGTCACTCAATTACGAGTTGGCATTTATCAGCATCAATAAGCAGGGTGTCGAATCGTTACGCTATCGCCACGCCCGCCTTGATAACCAGCCGCTCGCCCAGCTTTTACAGATGGATGGCCCGCGTCGGGAAGTGGTCCAGCGTGGGAACGAAATCAGCTATTTCGAGCCTGGCCTTGAGCCGTTTACGCTCAATGGTGACTACATCGTTGACTCCCTGCCGTCGCTCATTTACACCGATTTTAAACGTCTCGCCCCCTACTATGATTTTATCTCGGTGGGGCGAACGCGTATTGCCGACAGGCTGTGCGAAGTGATCCGCGTTGTTGCGCGGGATGGGACGCGTTACAGCTATATCGTCTGGATTGACGCAGAGACGAAGCTGCCGATGCGCGTTGATCTGCTCGATCGCGACGGTGAAACGCTGGAGCAGTTCCGTGTGATCTCCTTTGACGTAAACAGTCAGGTCGGCAACAGCATGCAGAATCTGGCCAAAGCCAGCCTGCCGCCTTTGCTTTCCGTGCCTGCCGGCGATTCTGTCAATTTTAACTGGGTACCATCCTGGATCCCGCAAGGGTTCAGCGAAGTTTCCAGCAGTCGTCGCCAGCTGCCTACTATCGAAACTCCGGTTGAGTCGCGACTCTATTCCGATGGGCTGTTTAGCTTCTCGGTGAATATTAATCGCGCTACGGCGAACAGTTCCGAACAGATGCTCCGTACCGGTCGCCGGACGGTCAGCACGACGGTGCGCGATAATGCGGAAATTACCATTGTCGGTGAATTACCGCCGCCAACGGCAAAACGTATTTCAGACAGCATTAAATTCAGGGCTGCGCAATGATTAAAGAGTGGGCCACGGTCGTATCCTGGCAGGATGGCGTAGCGCTTGTTAGCTGTGACGTTAAAGCATCATGCAGCAGTTGCGCTTCGCGAGCCGGTTGCGGCAGCCGCGTGTTGAATAAGCTGGGGCCGCAAACGTCGCACACTATTACTGTGCCGAGCGCTCAGCCGCTGGTGGCAGGGCAAAAAGTGGAGCTCGGCATCGCTGAAGGTAGCCTGCTCACTTCCGCCATGCTGGTTTACCTTTCTCCGCTCGCAGGCCTGTTCGTGATGGGCGGGGTTTTCCAGATGCTGTTCGGCACAGATTTGGCCGCCATGTGCGGGGCCGCGTTGGGCGGCGTGGGCGGGTTCTGGCTTGCTAAAGGCGTTTCCCCAAGGCTTGCCACCCGGGAAGCGTGGCAGCCCGTTATCCTCAGCGTTGCACTGGCACCCGACCAACTTCGTGTTGAGACGCTCTCTTCTGAGGCCCGGTGATCTGCCGGGCTTTATTATTATTTACATCGCAATAAAGAAAACGCCGTCTCTTCGCGCTATACCTGGCTCTAAGTGCAGTTCCAGCTGACGAGGATGTAGTGTAGAATGCTGCGTTTTCGCACTGAAAAACGTCAGGCTAAGAACAGCGGCCTCCAGGAATTCGTAAGGCATAATTATTTAACTATATGAAGAACATACGTAACTTTTCGATCATTGCTCACATTGACCACGGTAAGTCGACGCTGTCTGACCGTATTATCCAGATTTGCGGTGGCCTGTCTGATCGTGAAATGGCAGCCCAGGTTCTGGACTCCATGGACCTGGAACGCGAACGCGGTATTACCATCAAAGCGCAGAGCGTGACGCTCGACTATAAAGCTTCCGATGGTGAAACCTATCAGCTGAACTTTATCGACACCCCAGGGCACGTTGACTTCTCTTATGAAGTGTCACGCTCGCTGGCGGCCTGCGAAGGCGCGCTGCTGGTGGTGGATGCCGGACAGGGCGTAGAGGCCCAGACGCTGGCAAACTGCTACACCGCCATGGAAATGGATCTCGAAGTGGTGCCGGTTCTGAATAAAATCGACCTGCCAGCCGCCGATCCTGAGCGCGTAGCGGAAGAGATTGAAGACATCGTCGGTATTGATGCGACCGATGCTGTGCGCTGCTCGGCGAAAACCGGCGTCGGCGTTCCGGATGTACTGGAACGTCTGGTGCGTGATATTCCGCCGCCGGAAGGTGACCCGGATGCGCCGCTACAGGCGCTGATCATCGACTCCTGGTTTGATAACTACCTCGGCGTTGTTTCGCTGGTGCGTATTAAAAACGGCACCATGCGTAAAGGCGACAAAATCAAGGTCATGAGCACCGGCCAGGTCTACAACGCTGACCGTCTGGGCATCTTCACGCCAAAACAGGTTGACCGTACCGAGCTGAAATGCGGCGAAGTGGGCTGGCTGGTCTGTGCCATTAAAGACATCCTCGGCGCGCCGGTGGGTGATACCCTGACCGGTGCACGTAACCCGGCAGATAAAGCGCTGCCAGGCTTCAAAAAGGTGAAACCGCAGGTTTATGCGGGTCTGTTCCCGGTCAGCTCTGACGATTACGAAAACTTCCGCGATGCGCTCGGAAAGCTGAGCCTCAACGATGCCTCCCTGTTCTACGAGCCAGAAAGCTCAACGGCGCTGGGCTTCGGCTTCCGCTGTGGCTTCCTCGGTCTGCTGCACATGGAGATCATTCAGGAACGTCTGGAGCGTGAATACGATCTGGATCTGATCACCACCGCCCCGACGGTTGTCTACGAAGTAGAAACCACGTCGAAAGAGGTGATCTACGTCGACAGCCCGTCCAAGCTCCCGCCGCTGAATAATATTCAGGAACTGCGCGAGCCTATCGCAGAGTGTCACATGCTGCTGCCGCAGGAGTTCCTCGGCAACGTTATCACCCTGTGTATTGAGAAGCGTGGCGTGCAGACCAACATGGTTTACCACGGTAACCAGGTGGCGCTGACCTATGAAATTCCGATGGCGGAAGTAGTGCTCGACTTCTTCGACCGTCTGAAGTCTACCTCCCGTGGCTATGCGTCGCTGGACTACAACTTCAAACGCTTCCAGGCCTCGAACATGGTTCGCGTGGATGTACTGATCAACGGCGAGCGTGTTGATGCCCTGGCGCTGATCACCCACAACGATAACGCACCGTACCGTGGTCGTGAGCTGGTTGAGAAGATGAAAGATCTCATCCCGCGTCAGCAGTTTGACATTGCGATTCAGGCGGCCATTGGTAACCACATCATTGCCCGTTCAACCGTGAAGCAGCTGCGTAAAAACGTTCTGGCTAAGTGCTATGGCGGCGACGTCAGCCGTAAGAAAAAGCTGTTGCAGAAGCAGAAAGAAGGTAAGAAGCGTATGAAGCAGGTCGGTAACGTTGAGCTGCCGCAGGAAGCATTCCTTGCCATCCTTCATGTTGGTAAAGACGGTAACGGTAAATAACCTTAAGGAGTTGGCATGGCGAACATGTTTGCCCTGATCCTGGTCATCGCTACCCTGGTGACAGGTCTGTTGTGGTGCCTGGATAAGTTTATCTTCGCCCCAAAACGCCGTGAACGTCAGGCTGCCGCGCAGGCAGCCACGGGCGATGCGCTGGACGCGAAAACCCTGAAAAAAGTCGGCCCAAAACCGGGCTGGCTGGAAACAGGGGCATCGGTATTCCCGGTGCTGGCGATTGTGCTGGTGGTGCGTTCTTTTATCTATGAACCGTTCCAGATCCCGTCAGGATCGATGATGCCAACGCTGCTGATCGGTGATTTCATTCTGGTTGAGAAGTTTGCCTATGGCATCAAAGATCCGATCTACCAGAAAACGCTGATCGAAACGGGTCATCCGAAACGTGGCGACATCGTGGTGTTTAAATATCCGGAAGATCCACGGCTGGATTATATTAAACGCGCGGTAGGTCTGCCGGGCGATAAAGTAACCTACGATCCGGTGGCGAAAGAGGTGACCATTCAGCCAGGCTGTAGCTCTGGAACTGCATGTGAAAATGCGCTGCCAGTCACTTACTCCAACGTTGAGCCAAGTGATTTTGTGCAGACCTTTGCCCGCCGTAACGGCGGTGAAGCGACCAGCGGATTCTTCCAGGTGCCCAAAGGTGAAACCAAAGAGAACGGTATTCGTCTGGTTGAACGGAAAGAGACGCTGGGCGATGTCACTCACCGCATTCTGACCGTGCCAATCGCACAGGATCAACTGGCAATGTACTACCAGCAGCCAGGCCAACAGCTGGCGACCTGGATTGTGCCACCGGGACACTACTTCATGATGGGTGACAACCGCGATAACTCTGCGGACAGCCGTTACTGGGGCTTTGTGCCGGAAGCGAATCTGGTCGGTAAAGCAACCGCTATCTGGATGAGTTTTGAGAAGCAGGAAGGCGAGTGGCCGACCGGCGTTCGCCTGAATCGTATTGGCGGAATTCATTAATTTTCGTCAAAAATAACACGTAGCGGCTTTTATTCGCCGCTACGTGAATTATTTCAGCGATAAATCTCTTTGAACTAACGACATCCCCTGTCGTTGTGTATAGAATATTCCCCCGAAGTTTAAGGTTGGCCCTGCAAGGGTGCCACGGCACACGAAACCGCGTTGGTTTTCTCAGGTCGGTTTCGTGTGCTGCATTTTTGACGCATTCATTTATTGGTATCGCATGAACCCCATCGTAATTAATCGGCTTCAACGGAAGCTGGGCTACACTTTTCATCATCAGGAGTTGTTGCAACAGGCATTAACCCATCGCAGTGCCAGCAGCAAACATAATGAGCGTCTCGAGTTTTTAGGCGACTCTATTTTAAGTTTCGTGATTGCAAATGCGCTTTATCATCGTTTTCCGCGTGTGGACGAAGGTGATATGAGCCGCATGCGCGCCACGCTGGTGCGCGGCAATACCCTCGCTGAAATCGCACGCGAGTTTGAGCTGGGTGAATGTCTGCGTCTGGGGCCAGGTGAGCTGAAAAGTGGTGGTTTCCGTCGTGAATCCATCCTTGCCGATACGGTCGAGGCATTGATCGGTGGCGTGTTCCTGGACAGCGATATCCAGACCGTAGAAAAGCTGATCCTGAACTGGTATCAGACCCGCCTGGACGAAATCAGCCCGGGCGATAAACAAAAAGATCCTAAAACGCGTCTGCAAGAATATTTGCAGGGTCGTCATCTGCCGCTGCCATCCTATCTGGTGGTGCAGGTACGTGGCGAAGCGCACGATCAGGAATTTACCATCCATTGCCAGGTCAGTGGCCTGAGTGAACCGGTGGTCGGCACGGGTTCAAGCCGTCGTAAGGCTGAACAGGCTGCCGCCGAACAGGCGTTAAAAATGCTGGAGCTGGAATGAGCATCGACAAAACCTATTGCGGATTTATTGCCATCGTCGGACGTCCGAACGTTGGCAAATCCACCCTGCTGAATAATCTGCTTGGGCAGAAGATTTCTATCACCTCGCGTAAGGCGCAGACCACGCGTCACCGCATCGTCGGTATCCATACTGAAGGCGCGTATCAGGCGATTTACGTCGATACCCCGGGCCTGCACATGGAAGAGAAGCGCGCCATCAACCGTCTGATGAACAAGGCGGCGAGCAGCTCCATTGGCGACGTAGAGCTGGTGATTTTCGTTGTGGAAGGCACCCGCTGGACGCCGGACGACGAAATGGTCCTGAACAAGCTGCGCGACGGCAAAACGCCGGTGATCCTTGCGGTCAATAAAGTGGACAATGTGCAGGAAAAAGCCGATCTGCTGCCGCACCTGCAATGGCTGGGCAGCCAGATGAACTTCCTGGACATCGTCCCGCTGTCTGCGGAGACGGGTCTGAACGTTGATACCATCGCGGGCATCGTGCGCAAGCATCTGCCGGAAGCGACTCATCACTTCCCTGAGGACTACATCACCGATCGCTCTCAGCGTTTTATGGCGTCTGAAATCATCCGTGAGAAGCTGATGCGTTTCCTGGGCGCTGAACTGCCGTACTCTGTGACGGTGGAGATCGAGCGTTTCCAGAGTAACGAGCGCGGCGGTTACGATATTAACGGTCTGATCCTCGTTGAGCGTGAAGGGCAGAAGAAGATGGTGATCGGTAATAAAGGCGCCAAGATCAAAACTATCGGAATCGAAGCCCGTAAAGACATGCAGGACATGTTTGAAGCACCGGTTCACCTGGAACTGTGGGTGAAAGTGAAATCTGGCTGGGCCGATGATGAGCGTGCGCTGCGCAGCCTCGGTTACGGCGAAGATCAGTAACCTAAGACGACGAGCATATGGATGGATGGCAGCGCGCCTTTGTCCTGCATAGTCGTCCCTGGAGCGAAACCAGCCTGATGCTGGACGTCTTCACGGAAGAGTCCGGTCGCGTGCGCCTTGTTGCCAAAGGCGCACGATCCAGACGTTCTAATCTCAAAGGTGCCTTGCAGCCTTTCACCCCACTGCTGGTCCGCTTTGGCGGGCGAGGGGAAGTCAAAACCCTGCGCAGTGCTGAAGCCGTTTCCCTCGCGCTTCCTCTTTCTGGTATCACGCTCTACAGCGGTTTGTACGTCAACGAACTCATCTCACGGGTGCTTGAACATGAGACCCGCTTCTCTGAACTTTTCTTTGATTACCTGCACTGTATCCAGTCGCTCGCTGGCGCAACCGGCACTCCTGAGCCTGTGCTGCGTCGTTTCGAGCTGGCGCTGCTCGGTCACCTTGGATACGGTGTTGATTTTCTGCACTGCGCGGGGAGTGGGGACGAGGTAGAAGATACCATGACCTATCGCTATCGTGAGGAAAAGGGCTTTATTGCCAGTGTCGTCGTCGATAACAGCACCTTTACCGGGCGCCAGCTCAGAGCACTGTATGAACGCGAGTTCCCGGACGCCGACACCCTGCGTGCGGCAAAACGCTTTACCCGAATTGCGCTCAAGCCGTATCTTGGGGGCAAACCTTTAAAGAGCCGCGAATTATTCAGGCAGTTAATGCCGAAAAGCTAATGTTTTACCCCTCACCCCAGCCCTCTCCCGGAGGGAGAGGGAGAAGGTAAATGAACAAAAATACCGAGGATTGTCATGGCTGAATTACTGTTAGGCGTCAACATCGACCACATTGCCACCCTGCGCAACGCGCGCGGCACGGCGTATCCGGATCCGGTTCAGGCGGCGTTTATCGCCGAGCAGGCTGGGGCGGACGGCATTACCGTCCATCTGCGTGAAGACCGTCGCCACATCACCGATCGCGACGTGCGTATCCTGCGCCAGACGCTGGATACCCGCATGAATCTGGAGATGGCAGTAACGGAAGAGATGCTGACGATTGCCTGCGATACGAAGCCGCATTTCTGCTGCCTGGTGCCGGAAAAACGACAGGAAGTGACCACCGAAGGCGGTCTGGATGTGGCCGGGCAGCTCGACAAAATGCGCGATGCCTGCAAACGCCTGGCGGATGCCGGTATCCTGGTTTCACTGTTTATCGACGCCGATTTCACCCAGATTAAAGCCGCTGCCGGCGTGGGCGCGCCGTATATTGAAATTCACACCGGCTGCTATGCCGATGCTGAAAACGACGCAGCGCAGGCGAAAGAGCTGGAGCGGATCGCCAAAGCGGCAACCTACGCCGCGAGCCTGGGACTGAAGGTTAACGCCGGTCACGGCCTGACCTATCACAACGTAAAAGCCATCGCTGCCCTGCCGGAAATGCACGAGCTGAACATCGGCCACGCCATTATTGGTCGTGCGGTGATGAGCGGCCTGAAAGAAGCGGTTTCCGAGATGAAGCGCCTGATGCTGGAAGCGCGTCAGTAATGGCTATTCTGGGCTTAGGCACCGACATCGTTGAAATAGCCCGCATTGAAGCGGTGATCGCCCGGAGCGGCGATCGCCTCGCAAGACGCGTGCTGAGCGATAACGAATGGGCTATCTGGGAGGCGCATCAGCAGCCGGTGCGCTTTCTGGCAAAGCGTTTCGCGGTAAAAGAGGCGGCGGCGAAAGCGTTCGGCACGGGCATTCGTAACGGCCTGGCGTTTAACCAGTTTGAAGTGTTTAACGATGAGCTGGGTAAGCCACGTCTGCGTTTATGGGGCGAGGCGCTTAAGCTGGCGGAGAAGCTGGGCGTGGCGCACATGCACGTAACGCTTGCAGATGAACGCCACTACGCCTGTGCGACGGTGATTATCGAAGGTTAAATTTTGTCCGCATGGTGCATCAGGACAAACTTATCCCACAGCTGTTCTTCGTTCTCGACATGTGCCGGATCTTTTAAGATCGTATTGGGAATGGGGCACACCTTCTGGCAGGTCGGCGTCTCATAGTGGCCAATGCACTCGGTGCAGCGGTCGCTGTTAATCTCATAAATGCTGTCGCCCATCGAAATCGCCTCGTTCGGGCATTCGGGTTCGCACATATCGCAGTTGATGCATTTTTTGGTGATTAACAGCGCCATCAGGAAATTCTCAGAAACATCACAAACAGGGCGGGCATTATACGCTCATTCGTTGTTCAAACCAGTTTTTTTACCAGCTCTTCGCTGTGACGAATACGCTCTGGCGCACGCTCCAGATCCTGCTGAACCAGCGCCATAAACAGCAGGTCCGTCAGCATCATCTGCGCACTCGTCGACGAAATCGCCGCGCTGCGAGTGGCCTGTTCCTCGGCGATGGTATACAGACAGCGGGTGGCCCGCTGCTGGAGCGCATTCGGGCTGAAGCCAGTAATGGCCAGAATTTTTCCTCCTACGCGCAGGGCTTCGTCGGTAGCCATATTAATTTCACGGCGCTCGCCGGAATAGGAGATGGCCAGCAGTAAATCGTCAGGATCCATGGCCTGCACGGTCGCCAGCAGCGCGTGCATATCCTGTTCAACGATGGCGTTATAGCCGATTTTTGTCAGCTTCCAGCCAAAGTTACGCGCAACCAGTCCGGAGGCGCCGATCCCGGTCAATACAATACGCCGCGCGTCGCGAAGCATGGCTACGCTTTCCAGCAGCTTCTCTTCCGTGTTCACATCCAGCGTGGCATGCATTGCCGCCACGTTCTCTTTGATCAGCTTTTCGCCGACCAGACGCATCGGATCGTCGCCGCGGATCTGGTTATGCACCGGCATTGACTGCGGATTAGGGTTGCTTACCAGTGCTTCACTGATCGCCAGTTTTAGCGCCGGAAAGCCTTTATAGCCTATCTTTTGGGCAAATTTCACCACGCTCGACTGGCTCACCCCGGCTTCGCCTGCCAGCTGCTGGGAGCTGAGGTGTCGCGCGCGATCGGGCTGGGAAAGTAAATAATCCGCCAGCTTTTTGTCACTCTGGGCAAACCCTGCGTAGCGCTGGCGAATACGAATTAAACAGTTCATACGGTCTCCTGGCGAAAATGTGATTACCCGCGCAAATACGAATTATGCTCGCCTGAATGAATTTTATATTCCATTATAGTGCGTTTATTATGAATTAAAAATTCCAGAGGTAAATAACATGAATCTAGGCTCTCTTGTTTCTGAAACGCGTAACCCGCAAACCATGGATCTTGATGCACTGTCCACGCTGGAGCTGGTAAACCGCTTTAATCAACAGGATACCCTCGTCGCGCTGGCAGTCAAAGAGACATTGCCCGAGGTGGCGAAAGCCGTAGACGCCGCTGCCGACGCTCTGAAAGCAGGAGGACGCATTATTTATATGGGGGCGGGTACCAGTGGGCGCCTCGGTGTGCTGGATGCCTCAGAATGTCCCCCGACGTTTGGCGTTCCGCACGGTCTGGTCGTTGGCCTGATTGCCGGTGGCCCCGGCGCGCTGCTGAAAGCGGTGGAAGGGGCAGAAGATAATAAACAGCTTGGGGAGGACGATCTCAGGGCGCTGAACCTGACCGCGCAGGATCTGGTCGTCGGGCTGGCGGCTTCTGGTCGTACGCCGTACGTCATTGGTGGGCTGGAATACGCCAGACAGACGGGATGTACCACGGTGGCCATCTCCTGTAACCCGGGTTCGCCGATTGCGCAGGTGGCCGCCATTGCCATCTCTCCGGTCGTCGGGCCGGAAGCGCTCACCGGCTCCACGCGCCTGAAATCCGGAACCGCACAGAAGCTGGTGCTCAATATGATCTCCACCGGCGCGATGGTGAAATTTGGCAAGGTCTACCAAAACCTGATGGTGGATATGCAGGCCACCAACGTCAAGCTGGTGGACAGAGCCTGCCGCATGGTGATGGAAGCGACAGGCGCCAGTCGTGAAGAGGCGGAAAAGGTGCTTCAGCAGACCGATCACGATGTAAAACCCGCCATTCTGATGATATTAACCGGGCTGGATGCAGCCGCGGCCAGAGCCAGGCTTGAAGCCCATCACGGGTTTTTACGGGCGGCATTAGAACATCAATAAGAGGCGTTTATGGACAAAACAGCAGCGCTCGCCAGCGACATCCTGCTTGGGATCGGTGGGGAAAAAAATATTCAGCGTCTGGAAAACTGCATGACGCGTGTACGCGTCGAGGTGTACAACGACGAAAAGCTTGATTTAACGCGCCTGAAGCAGCTCCCCGGCGTGAGCGGGTACGTTAAACAGGGGCAACAGCACCAGCTGATTGTCGGTCCGGGCAAAGCGGCGCAGGTGGTTGATGCCATGCGCGCCCTGATGACGGGCGGTGAAACGGCTCCCGCCTTTGACGACGCGGAACGCACCAAAGCGCAGGCGAAAGCCAAATACAAAGCCCCCATGAGCGATGCGCTGCGCCAGCTGGCAAACGTCTTTATTCCTCTTATCCCGGCGTTTATCGCGTCGGGGCTGATCACCGGGATTATCAATATCCTCAAGCGTCCGGATATTGTCGGGAATTTCGCCACCCAGTATCCGAACCTGCTGGGTATTCTGGCGATTTTCGGCAGCGCGGTGTTTGCCATCATGAATATTCTGGTGGGGGTGAACACGGCCAAAGTGTTCGGCGGCTCGCTGGCGATGGGCGGCGTAATGGCGGGTATCCTCTCCAGCCCGCAGCTGGCGCAGATTACGCTGTTTGGCGAGGCGCTTCAGCCTGGCCGCGGTGGGGTGATTGCCGTGCTGCTGGTGGTCATTCTGATGTGCTGGATTGAGAAAAAGCTACGCGCGTTGCTGCCAGGCTCGATTGAACTGATCCTCAACCCGCTGCTGACCACATTGATTACCGGGAGCGTGGCGATTGTGGCGCTGCAACCGTTAGGCGGCGCGATCTCTGAAGCCATCGCCCACGGCGCGTCTCTGGCGATCGATCGCGGCGGGCTGCTGGTGGGGGCCGTGCTGTCCGGGACCTTCCTGCCGTTAGTGCTGACCGGTCTGCATCAGGGGCTGGTGCCGATTCACGTCGAACTGGTACAGGCGCACGGCTATAACGCCCTGCTGCCGATCCTGTCGATGGCGGGCGTTGGGCAGGTCGGCGCGGCCATCGCGGTGCTGATGAAAACCCGCAACGCGCGTCTGAAAAAGGTCATTAAAGGGGCGCTGCCGGTCGGGTTACTCGGTATCGGCGAACCGTTGATTTTCGGCGTGACCTTGCCGCTGGGTAAGCCGTTCCTGGCCGCCTGTCTCGGTGGCGCGGTGGGCGGGGCGTTAATCAGCTACTGGAAAGTGGCGACCGTCATTACCTTCGGGATCTCCGGTTTACCGCTGGCATTAACCATCGTGACCGGAAAAGTGATGCTCTATCTGTTAGGCTATCTGGTAGCGGTGATCGCCGGGTTCCTGTTTACCTGGCTGTTAGGATTCAACGACCCAGAGGAGTAAGGTTTGGCCAGTCACGAGCGTCGCGTTGTCTTTTTTGATCTGGATGGAACGCTGCATCAGCAGGATATGTTCGGCACCTTTATGCGCTACCTGCTGCGGCGCCAGCCCCTTAACGCGTTGCTGGTATTACCCCTGTTACCCGTTATTGGCATCGCGCTGCTGGTGAAAGGCCGTGCAGCGCGCTGGCCGATGAGCCTGCTGCTCTGGGGATGCACGTTTGGTCATAGCGAAGCGCGCCTCAAGCAGCTCGAACAGGATTTTGCGCACTGGTTTCGCGGGCACGTCGCCGCGTTTCCCGTGGTACAGGCGCGCCTGACCAGCTATCTCGACGCCAATGATGCCGATATCTGGCTGATTACTGGCTCCCCGCAGACGCTGGTGGAGCAAGTCTATTTTGATACGCCCTGGCTGCCGCGCGTAAATCTTATCGCCACGCAGATCGCGCGCGGCTACGGCGGCTGGGTGCTCACCCTGCGCTGCCTCGGACATGAAAAAGTGGTGCAGCTGGAGAAACGCATCGGTACGCCGCTGCGTCTGTACAGCGGCTACAGCGACAGCAAGCAGGACAACCCGCTGCTCTATTTTTGCCAGCATCGCTGGCGCGTCACGCCTCTGGGCGAACTTCAGCAACTCGAATAGTCTTATCTGTACCGGCTGTGTATAATGCCGCCCGCTTTTCGACTGGAGTATCAGCCCTTGTCCAACCCTGAACACAATCATGAATACTGGATGCGTCATGCGCTGGCGCTGGCTCAGCGCGCCTGGGAAGAGGGCGAAGTGCCCGTGGGCGCGGTTCTGGTCCATAACAATCAGGTGATTGGGGAAGGGTGGAACCGTCCGATTGGCCGTCACGATCCTACCGCGCATGCTGAAATTATGGCGCTGCGTCAGGGCGGACTGGTGCTGCAAAACTATCGTCTGCTTGATACCACCCTGTATGTCACCCTTGAGCCGTGCGTAATGTGCTCCGGGGCGATGGTGCACAGCCGAATCGGTACGCTGGTGTTTGGCGCGCGGGATGAAAAGACGGGCGCTGCTGGTTCACTGATGGACGTACTTGGGCATCCGGGGATGAACCACCAGGTGAAAACTATCGGCGGGGTACTTGCACCAGAATGTTCGGGTCTGTTAAGTGACTTTTTTCGAATGCGTCGGCAGCAGAAAAAGCAACAAAAGGCAGAATTGAAACCGCAGGGTGATTAAGCTCTTCCGGTGCGACCACCGGATAGCTTTCAGCCAGCTGTTGCGCCTCGGCCGCCTCTTTTTCTTTCTCCAGCAGATATCCCACCAGGCTTATCTGATACTTACGAATATTTTCCACGTAGGCATACGCTTCATGGCCGCGCGCATAGCCATACGTCAGCTTCTGGTACCACTGTTTCTGGCTAAGCAGCGGCAGGCGCTGTTTTACATCTGACCAACTGTCCGGGTTACCTTTGGTTTTCGCCGTCAGCGCCCGCGCGTCGAGCATATGCGCATACCCCATGTTATAGGCGGCCAGCGCAAACCAGATCCGCTCCCCTTCCGGGACCGTCTCCGGCACTTTCGCCATCATATCCTGTAAATACTGCGCGCCGCCGCTGATGCTCTGTTCCGCATCGGTCCGGTCGCTGATGCCGAGGCTCTGGGCGGTATTTTTGGTGAGCATCATCAACCCGCGCACGCCCGTGGGGGAGGTGGCCTGAGCATCCCAGTGCGATTCCTGGTAGGAAATTGCCGCCAGCAGCTTCCAGTCAATCTCCTGGGCGTACTTCTCAAACAGCGGTTGCAGGTCCGGCAGCACGCTGTCCACCGCGCGCAGGAAGGTGCGGGTGTCAACGTAATCAAAATCGTCCCCGTGACCGAGATATTTCTCTTCCAGACGCGCCAGGGTGCCGTCTTCATTGATGGAATTAAAGAAATCGAGCATGGCCGCAGAGACGGTTTGATCGTCGTCCAGCTGGGTAAACCAGGTCACCGGCTGTTCGTCGGTCACATCCAGCGCCACGGCGATTTCAGGATGAACGCGCTGGAAAAGACTGATCGCCACCGAATCAGCAATGGTATAGGCCAGCTTTTTATCTTTTACCTGCTCCAGCAATTCGGTCGTGCCGAGTTTAGGATCGACCGTCCAGCTGAGGTTAGGGTATTTTTTCTCTTTCAACGCCCGCAGATCGTCAATCACCACATGGCCTGGCGCAATGGTCAATTGCTGGTCGGTGATGTCGGCCAGTGAGCGCGGGCGCAGGCTACCCACACGATAAACCACCTGCTGCGACACGGAGTAGTAGGTCGGGCCCGGCTGATAGTTTTTGCTGCGTTCGCTGTTGTACACCAGACCTGCGGCGAGAATATCGGCACGGTCATGGTCCAAATCATCAAACAGCTGGTTGATGTTCTGCCGCACGGTAACTTTCAGCTTCACGCCCAGATAGTCCGCAAACAGCTGTGCCAGTTCGTAATCAAGACCGATGGTTTTACCGTTGATATCGTCGTAAATAAGCGGGGAGGAGAGGGTACTGACGCGCAACTCCCCCCGCTCCTGAATGGCGGCGATACGGTTTTCGGCCTTGCCGAACCAGGGGATAGACGGCCAGAGGGCCACTGCCAGCAGCAACGTAACAATGCCGATGAGCAGATAATTAATCTTTAATTTTTTCAATTAGTTAATTCTCTGCGACGCCGGTTGCCTCAGTGTGCTGTAGTCATGTTAAGAGTAGAGTTTGCCATTGATTGAGCGGCATTTTGCGCAAAGTAGCGCCAGTTGGCAACCAATTAGAGAGACAGGTCACATCTATTGTTAAACATAAAGGTTGATTTTATTTCGACGCAAACGGTTTCGTCGGCGCTCAGGATTCTCTATAATGACGCCCGTTTTCCCCCCTTGCGCACACTGTAAGCGCCCCGGCGCTTCGAAGACGAGAGACTTATGATGGAAATTCTGCGTGGTTCGCCTGCACTGTCTGCCTTCCGTATTACCAAACTGCTGGCACGTTTTCAGGCGGCCGACCTTCCGGTAAGCAATATTTACGCTGAGTATGTCCATTTTGCTGACCTGAATGCCCCCCTGAATGCAGAGGAGCGCGTACAGCTGGAACGTCTGCTTAAATATGGCCCAAGCCTGAGCAGCCATACGCCGACCGGCAAATTAATCCTCGCCACGCCACGCCCTGGCACCATCTCCCCCTGGTCTTCCAAAGCAACCGACATCGCCCACAACTGCGGCCTGAACCAGATTAACCGTCTGGAGCGCGGTGTGGCGTACTACGTGGAAGCCTCTACCCTGAGCGACGCGCAGTGGCAGGCGGTTGCGGCTGAACTGCACGACCGCATGATGGAGAGCGTGTTTGACTCTCTGGATGATGCGCAGAAACTGTTCTCCCACCATCAGCCTGCGCCGGTACAGAGCGTGGATCTGCTGGGGCAGGGCCGTCAGGCGCTGATTGACGCAAACCTGCGTCTTGGTCTGGCACTCGCAGAGGATGAAATCGACTACCTTCAGGATGCATTCGTTAAGCTGAATCGCAACCCGAACGACATCGAACTGTATATGTTCGCGCAGGCCAACTCCGAGCACTGCCGCCACAAGATTTTCAACGCCGACTGGATTATCGACGGCGAACAGCAGCCGAAGTCGCTGTTCAAAATGATCAAAAACACCATGGAGCAAACCCCTGATCACGTGCTGTCTGCCTATAAAGACAACGCCGCGGTGATGGAAGGTTCCGAGGTGGGCCGCTTCTTCGCCGATCGCGAAGCAGGGCGCTATGACTTCCATCAGGAGCCCGCGCATATCCTGATGAAAGTGGAAACCCACAACCACCCGACGGCGATCTCCCCATGGCCGGGTGCGGCGACCGGCTCCGGCGGTGAAATCCGTGACGAAGGGGCGACCGGTCGCGGCGCGAAACCAAAAGCGGGTCTGGTCGGTTTCTCCGTCTCCAACCTGCGTATCCCGGGCTTTGAACAGCCGTGGGAAGAAGATTTCGGCAAGCCAGAGCGCATCGTGACCGCGCTGGATATCATGACCGAAGGCCCGCTGGGCGGCGCGGCGTTTAACAACGAATTTGGTCGTCCGGCGCTGAACGGTTACTTCCGTACCTATGAAGAGAAAGTGGACAGCCACAACGGCGAAGAGCTGCGCGGCTACCACAAACCGATCATGCTGGCGGGCGGGATCGGCAACATCCGTGCCGATCACGTGCAGAAAGGCGAGATCGTCGTCGGCGCGAAGCTGATCGTGCTCGGCGGCCCGGCGATGAACATCGGTCTGGGCGGCGGTGCGGCCTCTTCGATGGCCTCCGGCCAGTCTGATGCGGATCTCGATTTCGCCTCCGTGCAGCGTGACAACCCTGAGATGGAGCGTCGCTGCCAGGAAGTGATCGACCGCTGCTGGCAGCTGGGCGATGCTAACCCGATTCTCTTTATCCACGACGTGGGAGCGGGCGGCCTGTCCAACGCTATGCCTGAGCTGGTGAGCGACGGCGGTCGCGGCGGACGCTTCAACCTGCGCGATATCCTGAGCGATGAGCCGGGTATGAGCCCGCTGGAAATCTGGTGTAACGAATCCCAGGAGCGCTACGTGCTGGCGGTTGCCGCCGATCAGCTGCCGCTGTTTGACGAGCTGTGCCGCCGCGAGCGCGCGCCGTATGCGGTCATCGGTGAAGCGACCGAAGAGCAGCACCTTTCCTTAAGCGACACCCACTTTGACAACCAGCCGATCGATCTGCCGCTGGACGTGCTGCTCGGCAAAACGCCGAAGATGACCCGCGACGTGCAGACTCGCAAAGCGGCGGGCAAAGCGCTGGATCGCCAGGGCATCACCGTGGCAGAAGCGGTTAACCGCGTGCTGCACCTGCCTGCTGTGGCAGAGAAAACCTTCCTGGTGACCATCGGCGACCGCACCGTGACCGGTATGGTATCCCGCGATCAGATGGTTGGCCCGTGGCAGATCCCGGTCGCTAACTGCGCCGTGACCACCGCGAGCCTCGACAGCTACTACGGCGAAGCGATGGCGCTGGGCGAACGCACCCCAGTGGCGCTGCTGGACTTCGCCGCCTCTGCACGACTGGCGGTTGGTGAAGCGCTGACCAACATCGCGGCGACGCAGATTGGCGACATCAAACGTATCAAACTTTCCGCGAACTGGATGGCCGCCGCCGGTCACCCTGGTGAAGACGCCGGCCTGTATGAAGCCGTGAAAGCGGTGGGTGAGGAACTGTGCCCAGCCCTCGGCCTGACCATTCCGGTGGGTAAAGACTCCATGTCGATGAAAACCCGCTGGCAGGAGGGTAACGAGCAGCGCGAGATGACCTCTCCGCTGTCGCTGGTGATAACCGCGTTTGCGCGCGTGGAAGACGTACGTCATACCGTTACGCCGCAGCTTTCCACTGAAGATAACGCCCTGCTGTTGATTGACCTCGGCAAAGGCCATAACGCCCTGGGCGCCACCGCGCTGGCGCAGGTTTACCGCCAGCTCGGCGATAAGCCAGCCGACGTGCGCGACGTCGCCCAGCTGAAAGGCTTTTACGACGCAATTCAGGCGCTGGTGGCGCAGCGTAAGCTGCTGGCCTATCACGACCGTTCCGATGGTGGCCTGCTGGTGACGCTGGCAGAGATGGCCTTCACCGGTCACTGCGGCGTTGAAGCAAACATTGCTACGCTTGGCGAAGACCGCCTGGCGGCGCTGTTTAACGAAGAGCTTGGCGCGGTCATTCAGGTACGCGCCGCAGATCGCGACGCGGTAGAAGCGATTCTGGCGCAGCACGGTCTGGCAGACTGCGTACACTATCTCGGTAAAGCGGTGCAGGGCGACCGTTTCGTGATTGAAGCCGACGGCCACGCGGTGTTCAGCGAAAGCCGCACCACGCTGCGTATGTGGTGGGCGGAAACCACCTGGCAGATGCAGCGCCTGCGTGACAACCCGGAATGCGCCGATCAGGAACACAACGCGAAGGCGAACGACAACGATCCTGGCCTGAACGTGAAGCTCAGCTTCGACATAAACGAAGACATTGCCGCGCCGTACATTGCGACCGGTGCGCGTCCGAAAGTGGCCGTGCTGCGCGAGCAGGGCGTTAACTCCCACGTTGAGATGGCGGCGGCCTTCCACCGGGCGGGCTTTGACGCCATCGACGTCCACATGAGCGACCTGCTGGCCGGGCGTACCGGGCTGGATGATTTCCAGGCGCTGGTTGCCTGCGGAGGGTTCTCCTACGGTGACGTGCTGGGCGCGGGCGAAGGCTGGGCGAAGTCTATTCTGTTCAACAGCCGCGTGCGTGACGAGTTCGAAACCTTCTTCCATCGTCCGCAGACGCTGGCGCTGGGTGTGTGTAACGGCTGTCAGATGATGTCTAACCTGCGCGAGCTGATCCCGGGCAGCGAAGCCTGGCCGCGCTTTGTGCGTAACCAGTCTGACCGCTTCGAAGCGCGCTTCAGCCTGGTAGAAGTAACCCAAAGCCCGTCTCTGCTGTTGCAGGGAATGGTGGGTTCGCAGATGCCAATCGCGGTTTCGCACGGCGAAGGTCAGGTTGAAATGCGTGATGCGGCGCACCTGGCTCAGCTTGAAAGCAAAGGACTGGTAGCGCTGCGCTTTGTTGATAACTTCGGCAAGGTCACCGAAACCTATCCGGCTAACCCGAACGGTTCGGCAAATGGCATTACCGCGGTCACCAGCGAAAGCGGTCGGGTGACCATCATGATGCCGCACCCGGAGCGTGTCTTCCGCACCGTGAGCAACTCCTGGCACCCGGAAAACTGGGGCGAGGACAGCCCGTGGATGCGCATTTTCCGCAACGCGCGTAAACAACTGGGTTAAGTTTCAACGCCCTGACTGTAGGCCCGGTAAGCGCGAGCGCCACCGGGCTTTTTTGTACCTGTCGCAAAATTGCGACAATCCTCTGGATTGAGTGTCTCCAATAAGAGACATTTAACCTGTTGATTTATCTATGGCAGGACAGGTTTCCATTAAGGTGTTGCTTAATAGCGACACTTAGCCTGGAAATCATTCACCTGACAATCAATGCATTTTAATAATAAAACGATTATTAATCATAAGGATAGTATCAATTTTTGCAATCTGGCACGCGCGTTGCATAATAGTAGCCAGTGGCTCATTCACCTTCTTATGTCAGCCCCTTCGGGACGTGCTACATAAACTTCGAATGACGCACAAAAAGGTGCCTGCCGTCCAACTACTGATTATTGCAATGCTTTATCAGGCCAGGGCGAAACGTCGAGTTAGGCACCGCCTTATTCCATGACAAAGCCGGGTTTTTACCCGGCTTTGTTGTATCTGAAGGGCAGACTCAGTTACGCTCTCCTCAAACCCGGATGATGAGAGTAATGTGTTGAAACGCTGGCCCGCTTTCCCTCGCTCCCTGCGACAGCTCGTTATGATGGCCTTCCTGCTGATCCTGCTACCTTTGCTGGTTCTGGCGTGGCAGGCATGGCAAAGCCTGAATGCGTTAAGTGCCCAGGCGGCCCTGACTAACCGCACCACGCTTATTGATGCCCGCCGTAGCGAGGCAATGACCAACGCCGCGCTGGAGATGGAGCGTAGCTATCGCCAGTACTGCGTGCTGGACGACCGTACGCTGGAGAGGGTCTATCAGAACCAGCGTAAACGCTACAGCGAAATGCTGGATGCCCATGCCGGGGTCTTGCCGGATGACAAACTCTATCAGGCGCTGCGTCAGGATCTGAACGATCTGGCGCAGCTCCAGTGCAAAAACAGCGGTCCTGATGCCGCCGCCGCCGCCCGACTTGAAGCCTTCGCGAACGCCAATACGGAGATGGTGCAGTCCACCCGTACGGTTATCTTTTCCCGTGGTCAACAACTCCAGCAGGAGATTGCCGAGCGCGGCCAGTTCTTCGGCTGGCAGGCGCTGGTGCTGTTCCTCGTCAGCCTTGGGCTGGTACTGCTCTTTACCCGCATGATCATCGGCCCCGTAAAGGGGATCCAGCGGATGATTAACCGCCTGGGGGAGGGCAAATCTCTCGGGGATACGGTTGTTTTTAAAGGCCCGCGCGAGCTGCGCTCGGTCGGTCAGCGCATCATCTGGCTTTCTGAACGCCTGGCGTGGCTGGAATCGCAGCGTCATCAGTTCCTGCGCCATATCTCACACGAACTCAAAACACCGCTGGCCAGTATGCGTGAAGGCACGGAGCTGCTGGCAGACGAAGTAGCGGGACCGTTAACCCCTGAGCAAAAAGAGATCGTGGCGATTCTGGATGCCAGTAGCCGCAATTTACAAAAACTTATTGAACAACTGCTGGACTATAACCGCAAGCTGGCGGATGGTGCTGTGGTGCTTGAAAGCGTTGAGATTGAACCGCTGGTGGACATGGTGATCTCCGCCCATAGCCTGCCAGCAAGAGCTAAAATGATGCATACCCAGGTGGATCTCAATGCGCCATCCTGCCTGGCAGAGCCGATGCTCCTAATGAGCGTACTGGATAATCTTTATTCCAATGCGGTGCACTATGGTACTGAATCCGGTACCATTTATATCAGAAGCAATAACAACGGTTCGCGGGTATTTATTGACGTAGCGAATACGGGAAGCCCGATTCCGGATGATGAAAAAACGATGATCTTTGAGCCCTTCTTCCAGGGGAGTCATCAGCGAAAAGGTGCGGTAAAAGGAAGTGGTCTGGGGCTGAGTATTGCCCGCGACTGCATACGACGCATGCAGGGTGAGCTTAACATCGTGAGTGATGAACGCGCCGATGTCTGTTTTCGTATCGAACTGCCTCTTGAGCCGGAAAAATCAATGAAATGAATAACAACCTGGTGAGTATGTCACACGTCTTTTACCGCGCACTGCGCGCGGTGTTTTCCAGCAAAAATGTGCGCCTCAGCCTGCCCTGCTTACTGCTGGCTGGCTGTGTAACCCATGCACCAAAAAGTGCGATTAGCCACAAACAGGAAGATAAATGGCCGCAAAAACAGCTGGCCGATTTCCTTTCAACACGTTGCGATGATATCTGGAGCCTGTCGGGGCGTGATGTTGAATCCAATCCGCTGTTCTGGCTGCGCGGAATAGACTGCGCCCAGCGACTGGCGCCCGCCGAGGCCCGTGCCCAGGCGGCGATGCTGATGGACGATACCTGGCAGGACGCGTTTAAACGCGGGATCGTGATGGCGGATGCCAGAATCACGCCTGTCGAACGCCGCGCCAACGTGACGCGGCTGGATACTTACGTGATCAATATTCCCCCCCAGGTGCGCCCGGTTTATCAGCTCTGGCGGGACGGACAAACCCTGCAATTACAGCTGTCCGAAGAGCGTTTCCGCTACAGCAAATTGCAGCAGTCAAGCGACAGCGAGCTTGATGCGCTTCGCCAGCAGCAGGAGTCGCTGCGCGAGCAGCTGGAAACCACCACCCGCAAGCTCGAAAATCTGACCGATATCGAAAGACAGCTCTCGACGCGTAAGCCGGCAGGCAGCTATCTGCCCGATGGGTCGAAAGGCAACTCTGCCACGACGCCAGACAGTGAGACGCCGAAACAAGAGGATGTGAAGCCATGACAAGCCGTAAACCTGCCCATCTGTTACTGGTGGATGACGATCCCGGGCTGTTAAAGCTGCTGGGGATGCGTCTGGTCAGCGAAGGCTACAGCGTGGTCACCGCTGAAAGCGGGCAGGAGGGGCTGAAAGTGCTCAGCCGCGAGAAAATCGATCTGGTGATCAGCGATTTGCGCATGGATGAAATGGATGGCCTGCAACTGTTCACGGAGATCCAGAAGCAGCAGCCCGGGATGCCGGTGATTATCCTCACCGCTCACGGATCTATTCCTGATGCGGTGGCCGCGACGCAGCAGGGGGTATTCAGCTTCCTCACCAAACCGGTGGATAAAGACGCCCTCTATAAAGCGATCGACAGCGCTCTTGAGCACGCGGCGCCATCCGGCGACGACGGCTGGCGTGAATCCATCGTGACGCGTAGCCCTGTGATGCTGCGCCTGCTGGAACAGGCGCGGATGGTGGCGCAATCCGACGTTAGCGTGCTGATCAACGGCCAGAGCGGGACCGGGAAAGAGATCCTGGCCCAGGCGATCCACAACGCCAGCCCACGCAGTAAAAATGCCTTTATTGCCATCAACTGTGGCGCGCTGCCGGAACAACTGCTTGAGTCTGAGCTCTTCGGCCATGCCCGCGGCGCCTTTACCGGCGCGGTGAGCAGCCGTGAAGGGCTGTTCCAGGCGGCTGAGGGGGGCACGCTGTTCCTTGATGAAATTGGCGATATGCCCGCGCCGTTGCAGGTCAAACTGCTGCGCGTGTTGCAGGAGCGGAAAGTGCGTCCGCTTGGCAGCAACCGCGATATCGATATCAACGTGCGCATTATTTCCGCTACCCATCGCGATTTGCCCAAGGTGATGGCGCGCAACGAGTTCCGCGAAGATCTCTACTATCGACTGAATGTCGTCAACCTGAAAATCCCGGCGCTGGCCGAGCGTGCGGAAGATATCCCGCTGCTGGCAAATCACCTTTTGCGCCAGGCCGCTGACCGCCACAAACCATTCGTGCGCGCGTTCTCCACCGATGCGATGAAACGCCTGATGACAGCAAGCTGGCCGGGCAACGTACGCCAGCTGGTGAACGTGATTGAGCAGTGCGTGGCGCTGACGTCATCGCCGGTGATCAGCGATGCGCTGGTGGAGCAGGCGCTCGAGGGGGAAAACACGGCCTTACCGACGTTTGCGGAAGCGCGAAACCAGTTCGAGCTGAACTATCTGCGCAAGCTGCTGCAAATCACCAAAGGCAACGTGACCCACGCGGCGCGCATGGCCGGGCGTAACCGTACCGAGTTTTATAAATTGCTCTCACGCCATGAGCTGGAAGCGAACGATTTTAAAGAGTAATACCGCAAAATTCGCCTGAATATGATACTGTGAGCAACCGATTACGAGGCTGCTTACTGGCAAGAGTTTAAGGACCCACCATGAAAAAGATTGATGCGATTATTAAACCTTTCAAACTGGATGATGTACGTGAAGCGCTGGCAGAAGTAGGCATCACCGGGATGACCGTAACTGAAGTGAAAGGTTTTGGTCGTCAGAAGGGCCACACCGAGCTATACCGTGGCGCAGAGTACATGGTGGACTTTCTGCCGAAAGTGAAAATCGAGATCGTGGTAAGCGATGATATCGTCGATACCTGTGTGGATACCATCATCCGCACGGCGCAGACCGGTAAAATTGGCGACGGGAAAATCTTCGTCTTTGACGTGGCGCGCGTGATCCGTATCCGTACCGGCGAAGAAGACGACGCGGCGATTTAAAAAAGATTTGGTAGGCCGGGTAAGGCGCAGCTGCCACCCGGCGAAAAAAAAGCCCCACGTTGAGGGGCTTTTTGCATTACAGCACTTTATGCGGGCCGAAACATTCGTAATGAATGTTGTCTTTATTAACGCCCAGGTCTACCAGCTGCTTCGCGGCATACTGCATAAACGCTACCGGCCCACAAACGTAGAACTGCATCCCCGGTGCGCTGAACGCCCCTTCATGCTGCCCTAAATTCATCAGGCCTTCGCTGTCGAAACGAGCCGCTGCGCGGTCGGCTTCCGTGGGTAAACGATACCAGGTATGCGCGGTAAAGTGTGGCAGACCCGCTCCCAGCGCTTTCACCTCGTCCGCGAAGGCGTGAACATCACCGTTCTCCGCCGCGTGGAACCAGTTAACCTGCGCGCTGTGGTTTGCTTTCGCCAGCGTATCCAGCATCGCCAGCATTGGCGTCTGCCCCACGCCTGCGGAGATCAGCGTCACCGGGGTATTCGTTTCAACGGCCATAAAGAAATCGCCCGCCGGTGCCGCCAGATGGACCACGTCGCCCACGCTGGCTTCGTTATGCAGCCAGTTGGATACCTGACCGCCTTCCTCACGTTTAACCGCAATGCGATAGCCTTTGCCGTCTGGCTTGCGGGTCAGGGAGTACTGGCGAATCTCCTGATGCGGGAAGCCTTCAGGCTTCAGCCAGACGCCCAGATACTGGCCCGGCTGGTAATCGGCAACTGGCTGACCGTCAACTGGCTCAAACTCAAAGCTGGTGATCAGTGCGCTGCGCGGGGTTTTCTCAACGATGCGGAAGGCGCGCGTGCCTTCCCAGCCGCCAATCTTGCTGGCGTTTTCGCTGTAGATCTGTGCTTCACGGTTGATGAATACGTTTGCAAGTACGCCATAGGCCTTCCCCCAGGCATCCAGTACTTCCTGGCCCGGGCTGAACATTTCGTCCAGGGTCGCCAGCAGGTGACTGCCGACGATGTTGTACTGCTCAGGTTTGATCTGGAAGCTGGTGTGCTTCTGCGCGATTTTTTCCACCGCAGGCAGCAGAGCCGGCAGGTTTTCGATGTTGCTGGCATAGGCGGCAATAGCATTAAACAGCGCTTCGCGCTGATCGCCGTTACGCTGGTTGCTCATGTTGAAAATCTCTTTGAGCTCCGGGTTATGCGCGAACATGCGATCGTAGAAATGGGCGGTCAGTTTAGGACCCGTTTCAACCAGCAGGGGGATTGTGGCTTTCACGGTAGCGATGGTTTGGGCGTCGAGCATAGCAGCTTCCTTCTGATGTTACTTTAATGATGTATTTTATATGCATCTTATAAAAATACCCCTGCAATGTAAATGGTTCTTTGCATCGTGAAAAATATGCATCACAAAGCTGAAAAGAAATCCGTTGAAAATGGTGAGAGCTTTATTGCTCAAACCCTTGCGTGGCGTGGAGGTAAACGTTTGCGTAAAATCGTTTGTCAAGACCTGTTATCGCAGAACTATTCAGTTATACTGTTGCCCGTCGTCCAACAGGACTGCCTTTTCAGGCCAAAAATTTACTTGTTAGCTGAGTCAGGAGATGCGGATGTTAAAGCGTGAAATGAACATTGCCGATTATGATGCCGAACTGTGGCAGGCTATGGAGCAGGAAAAAGTACGTCAGGAAGAGCACATCGAACTGATCGCCTCCGAAAACTACACCAGCCCGCGCGTGATGCAGGCGCAGGGTTCTCAGCTGACCAACAAATATGCTGAAGGTTATCCGGGCAAGCGCTACTACGGCGGTTGCGAATACGTTGATATCGTTGAGCAGCTGGCTATTGACCGTGCGAAAGAACTCTTTGGCGCTGACTACGCGAACGTCCAGCCGCACTCTGGCTCTCAGGCTAACTTCGCTGTTTATACCGCGCTGTTGCAGCCGGGCGATACCGTTCTGGGTATGAACCTGGCGCAGGGCGGCCACCTGACTCACGGCTCCCCGGTTAACTTCTCTGGCAAACTGTACAACATCATCCCTTACGGTATTGATGAGTCCGGTAAAATTGACTACGAAGACATGGCGAAGCAGGCCAAAGAGCACAAGCCGAAGATGATCATCGGTGGCTTCTCTGCTTACTCCGGCATCGTTGACTGGGCAAAAATGCGTGAAATCGCTGACAGCATCGGCGCGTACCTGTTCGTCGACATGGCGCACGTTGCCGGTCTGATTGCCGCTGGCGTTTACCCGAACCCGGTTCCACATGCGCACGTTGTGACCACCACCACCCACAAAACCCTGGCGGGTCCACGCGGTGGGCTGATCCTGGCGAAAGGCGGTGACGAAGAGCTGTACAAAAAGCTGAACTCCGCCGTATTCCCAAGCGCCCAGGGCGGCCCGCTGATGCACGTTATCGCCGCGAAAGCCGTCGCGCTGAAAGAAGCGATGGAGCCAGAGTTCAAGGTTTATCAGCAGCAGGTTGCTAAAAACGCCAAAGCGATGGTGGAAGTGTTCCTGAATCGTGGCTACAAAGTGGTCTCTGGCGGGACTGAAAACCACCTGTTCCTGCTGGACCTGGTTGATAAGAACCTGACCGGTAAAGAAGCTGACGCAGCCCTCGGCCGCGCCAACATCACCGTGAACAAAAACAGCGTGCCAAACGATCCGAAGAGCCCGTTCGTGACCTCCGGTATCCGTATCGGTTCTCCGGCCGTAACTCGTCGTGGCTTTAAAGAAGCGGAAGTAAAAGAGCTGGCGGGCTGGATGTGTGACGTTCTGGACAACACCAATGACGACGCGGTTATCGAGCGCGTTAAAGGTAAAGTGCTGGACATCTGCGCACGCTTCCCGGTGTACGCATAATTCTCTGCGTTGCAGAACTGAAAAAGGCCGCTCATGCGGCCTTTTTTTATGGGCTAACGTCGATCGAGGGAGATGGCCCCCGGCCCGGTAATCGCCAGCAAAATAAATGCGCCAGCGATACTCACATTTTTGTAGAAGTTAATCATATTTGGCAGGACCGCATCGCCCGTCATATCCCAGTAGTGGTGACCAATCACCGCCGTTCCCAGCGTATAGAAGACAAAGATCACCGCGAGAGGGCGGGTGAAAAAGCCCAGCACGATTAGAATCGCGGCGGGGACTTCCATCACCACCGCAATAATCGCGGCCAGCATGGGCATGGGGGCGCCGAGCGACGTCATATACTGAACGGTGCCGCTAAACCCCGTCAGCTTGGGATAACCGAAAATAATAAACAGGACCACGATAGCAATGCGGGCAATTAAAAGCAGGAGAGAACGAGAGGAGCCGAAATCGAAATAACGTAAGCTGTTCATGGCAAACGACCTCTTCAGGCGATGTCTTATAAACGTAATACAGTTTTACCGCTCTCGCCATACGCTGTCCGGCTGGTGATGATGTTAATTTTTAGTTAATTTATAGCGCGCTAACGACTTGCTAAAGTCAGGGATTAACGCCAGACTATCGCCTCCATTTCGGGAGGGATTCATGGTCTTGCATTCCACGCGCTGGCTGGCGCTCAGCTATTTCACCTATTTCTTTAGTTACGGTATTTTTCTGCCTTTCTGGAGCGTCTGGCTCAAGGGAATTGGTCTGACGCCTGAGACCATTGGCATCCTGTTGGGCGCGGGGCTGGTGGCACGTTTCCTGGGTAGTCTGCTGATTGCGCCCCGCGTCAGCGATCCCTCCTTACTGATTAAAGCGGTGCGAATTCTGGCCCTGCTGACGCTGGTCTTTGCCGCCTGCTTCTGGGTTAGCCACCAGTTTGCCTGGCTGATGGTGGTAATGGTTGGCTTTAATCTGTTCTTCTCCCCGCTGGTGCCGCTGACGGATGCCCTGGCGAACACCTGGCAAAAGCAGATCACCATGGACTATGGCCGCGTGCGCCTGTGGGGATCGATTGCCTTCGTGATCGGCTCTGCGCTGGTCGGGAAACTGGTCAGCCTCTATGACTATCGTGCCATTCTGGCGCTGCTAACGCTCGGCATCGCCTCAATGCTGCTCGGTATGTTGCTGCGTCCGTCGGTGATGCCGCAGGGCGAAAGCCGCCATCAGGAGAGCGCCGGCTGGCCCGCCTGGCGCTCGCTGGTGGCGCAAAGCTGGCGTTTCCTGGCCTGCGTCTGTCTGCTTCAGGGGGCGCATGCGGCCTATTATGGCTTCAGCGCCATCTACTGGCAGGGGGCGGGTTACTCGGCTTCTGCGGTAGGCTACCTGTGGTCGCTCGGCGTGGTGGCGGAGGTTATTATCTTCGCGCTGAGCCAAAAACTGTTCCGTCGTTTCGGGGCGCGTGACCTGCTGCTGCTTTCCGCCGTGTGCGGCGTGGCGCGCTGGGGCATCATGGGCTGGACGACGGAGCTGCCGTGGCTGATTGTGGCGCAAATTCTGCACTGCGGAACCTTCACCGTCTGCCATCTGGCGGCGATGCGCTACATCGCGGCGCGAGAGGGTGGGGACGTTATTCGTCTTCAGGCGGTCTATTCAGCGGTGGCGATGGGCGGCAGTATTGCGGTGATGACCGTATTTGCCGGTTTCCTCTATCAGCACCTGGGGCACGGTGTGTTCTGGGTGATGGCGCTGGTCGCTTTACCGGCCATCGTTATTCGCCCTAAAGTCGCTGCTCGCACGTAACTACGATTCGAGCATTACGCGAATGTGTTCCTGCTGCTGCGTGTTCAGGGTCTCAACGGCATGAATGAGCGGCGGCGAGAACAGCGGCAGGGCGGTTGGATAAGGCGTAATAACCAGCGCCGCCTCGCGGGGCGCGCCCTCCTTCTTAAACGCCTCCAGGCTAAGATAACGAATATTGAGCGGCAGCAGCGTCAGCTCGCGAAGCTGCTGCTCAATTAACTCTTCACAGGCTTTATCTTCCCCCGTTAACAGGACCACCTGTTTTTCATGCAGATCGGTCTCCTGCATCAGCCAGGCACCAAAAATCACCGCCACCAGAGCCATCTCTTCACCGGAGAATCTCAGACCAAATTCGGCTTCCAGCTCAGACAGCGCCTCTTTAGTGGTGCGCAGCAGCCGGGGGTATAAACGGTGGATCTCTTCCGGCAGACTGTTGTCGATGCCGATGTCAAATAAGGAGCGGTCCAGCGCCTGAGCCAGATGGATATAAAGCTGATCGGTCAGACCTTGCTCATCGCTGAAGTTCATCCCGGTTTGTGCCCGGAAGCGGGCAATCATACGCACGATGGCGCGACGCAGGCGCTGATCCTGCTGGTGTTTATCCATCACCGGGTCGGGTGTGCGAAGCATCATAAACAGCAGCGCCAGGAACAGCTGTTCATCGCTGTGCGTTCCCTGCGGGACGCGCCGTTTCCAGTGGCGGACAATTTCCTGCGCCGTAAAGTATTCCCCTCGGGACTGCGTCCAGCTGCGCTGAACGGGCGAAAACTCCGGCGTATTGCCCAGATGATGCTGAATCAGACAATATTGCAGATAGAGCTGTAAAAATTGTACGTCGCGGGACTCAAACTGGCGCTGAAGCTTGCGCGCACAAAAGTTGATAAGCGCCCGAAGGTTCGCATCGTCATAAAGCGGGCGGGCAATGCCGTGCTGTTTGAGCGCGGTTTTTAAGGCAGGAGTAAACTGTTGGGCGACAAAATGTGGACACAGCCGAAGCGCCCTGCGCAGCCAGTGCAGCAGGCACAAACGTTGATTCAGGGCGGTACCCTCAATTCGGTAGCAGCCATCATGGTGCGTGACGATATCAAGCCGATGATAGCGCTGGATTTCATCGCGCGTCTCGGCTATATCTTGCCGTGCCATGACGTCGTCCACGCCGTTGGCAGCGATTATGCTCTGTGCGGTGACGGCAGCATCGGGCAGGTAAAGCATCAAAAGCACCTGGCAGCGGCGCTGCGAACTGGAAAGCACAGATGGAATTTCAAGCGTCGTCATCATCTGTCGGGTATCCAGTGTGAATGTTTGATAAGAATAGCTAAAGGATGGGCGCTGAAAAGCGCACCGGCAGGCCTTTCACTCAGGATTGCTGGCGAACATCACAGAATTTTTGACGTGAGGAACAGATGCAAATAGTTAAACAAAGCGCGGTAGCGTTATTTTTGGCGGTTTTCACTTTCGCCGCCGGCGCACATCCTCACAGTTTTATCAGCCTGAAAACCGAACTGGTGACGGACGGCACGCAGCTCAGTGGCCTGAAGATGCACTGGACGATGGATGAAATCACCTCCGCCGACCTGCTGTACGATGCCGGAAACGCAAAGCCCGGCGATGAGATCTGGAAAAAGCTGGCGGCGGAGGTGATGGCCAACGTGCTGGGTCAGCACTACTTCACCGAGTTCTGGCACAACGGACAAAAGGTCAAATTTCTTAACCGTCCCACGGAGTACGACATGACCCGCGAAGGTCATCAGGCGGTGCTGACGTTCGTGCTTCCGCTGGCGCATCCTCAGCCGCTGGCCGGGCAGAAGTACACGTTTTCCACGTTTGACCCTACCTATTATGTCGACATGCGCTATGACAATGACAGCGACGTACGGCTGCCGGACGCGCTGCAAAAAAGCTGCAAAATTGGCGTGCACACCCCTAAACCCAGCGAAGAGACGCTGAACTTTGCGATCTCGCTGGATAAAGCAGATGCCCCGCCTGAGGACATGGAGCTGGGTAAACAGTTCGCGCAGGAGGTGACGTTACAATGTCAGTGATCTCCTCTCCCGTCAGTAAGCCGCGTCGCTGGCTGCACCTCTGGCCTCTGGCGCTCTTTTTGTTGTTAGCGGTTGGCGGCGCGCTCTGGCTGTGGCAGGCATGGCCGCAGGTGATGGTGAAAAGCGTCCTCTGGCAGCGGGAAGTTAATCAGCAGATGAGCGTGCTGCTGAAAGCCGTGGCGGATAATCCGACCAAAGCGGGCGGCGCTCTTCTGGCGTTCAGCTTTATCTATGGCGTGCTGCATGCCCTGGGACCGGGGCACGGCAAAATTGTCATCACGACCTGGCTTGCTACGCATCCGTCGAAGCTGAAATCGAGTATCGGCCTGACGCTGGCTTCTTCTTTACTTCAGGGCGGTGTGGCGATTGCGCTGGTCGTGGTCGTCCTCTCGCTGCTACAGCTGCCGGCTCGCCAGCTGCATATGAGCAGCTTCTGGCTGGAGAAGGGGAGTTACGCGCTGGTAGGCGTGCTGGGGTTGATCCTCTGCTGGCGGGCGCTGAAAAAATTGCGCGCGTTGCTGCAAGAACCAAAATTCAAAGCTTTTACGCCGCATAACGTTCACCATGAAAACTGCGGGTGCGGGCATCAGCATCTGCCGACGCAGGAACAATTACAGAATGGTGACGGCTGGCGTGCGCGTCTGATGATTGTGCTCTCAATGGGGATGCGTCCGTGCTCGGGCGCAATCATGGTGCTGTTGTTCAGCAAAGTGACAGGCGTATTTGGCTGGGGCATGCTCTCGGCGCTGGCGATGGCGGCGGGAACGTCTCTGACGATCTCTTCGTTAGCCTTGCTGGTGCACAGCTTCCGTCAGCTGGCGGTAAAACTCAGCGGCAATAAAACGCCGGTATTGTGGCGACAGGTTGGCTGGACGACGCTTGCGTTGGCAGGCGGGGTGATTCTGCTGGTGGCTGCGGTCACGATGTGGATGAGCGCGGTGCCGGTGGGAAGGGGGTTGCGGCCTTTCTAGCCGTATCTGAGGCGTGTTGTAGGCCCGGTAAGCGTAGCGCCACCGGGCTTAACAGACTGAATTAACGCTTCAGCGCATCGCTCAGTTCATCACGCATGTTTGCCAGCATGGCTTTAACAACGCGCGGGTTACCAGCAACGATGTTGCCGGTAGACATATAGTTATGGCCGCCGGTGAAGTCGCAAACAATCGCGCCAGCTTCACGTGCGATCAGCTCGCCCGCCGCAAAGTCCCACGGTTTCAGTGACAGCTCAAAGTAACCGTCAACGCGGCCGGTCGCCACGTAGGCCAGATCCAGTGCAGCAGAGCCGGTGCGACGGAAGTCCGCGCATTCGGTGAACAGCTTGCCCAGGATATTCATATAGGTGGTTGCGTGCTGCTTCGCCTTGAACGGGAAGCCGGTCGCCAGAATCGTGCCGTCCAGATCGCGTGCATTGCTGCAACGCAGACGGTAGCCGTTCAGCTGCGCGCCCTGACCGCGGGTCGCGGTGAACAGTTCGTTACGCATTGGATCGTAAACAACGGCGACTTCAGTACGGCCTTTGATGCGTACTGCGATAGACACAGAGAAGTGTGGCAGGCGTTTGACGAAGTTGGTGGTGCCATCCAGTGGATCGATAACCCATTGAACATCCTGATCGGTACCTTCATGTTCACCGCTTTCTTCGGTGATGATGGTGTGCTGCGGGTAAGATTTGCGGATCGTTTCGATAATAATCGCTTCTGCGGCTTTATCGACGTTCGTCACGAAATCATTGCTGCCTTTCTGGCTGGTTTCTACGGAGTCTGGGGTTTCGTAGTGTTTGGCAATTACATTACCCGCCTTGCGCGCTGCGCGCACGGCGATGGTCAGCATCGGATGCATCGGTCTCTCTCACTGGATGTTAAAGAACAGGAAAATCGGCGCAGAGTATAGCAGCGGGATCGGATTATGTCTCTCGTTTATGATAATATGCCCGAATATTCTTCAGACACTGAATCCAGACATCTAAAAATTATGCTGCAAAACATTCGAATCGTGCTGGTCGAAACATCGCACACCGGCAACATGGGCTCTGTGGCCCGCGCTATGAAAACCATGGGCTTAACGAACCTGTGGCTGGTTAATCCGCTGGTGAAACCAGACTCTCAGGCTATTGCTCTGGCGGCCGGCGCCAGCGACGTGATCGGGAATGCGCAGATCGTGGACACCCTGGACGAAGCCCTGGCCGGTTGCAGTCTGGTGGTGGGGACCAGCGCGCGCTCCCGTACGCTGCCCTGGCCGATGCTGGACCCGCGCGAATGCGGCCTGAAAAGTATCTCAGAAGCGGAACAGGCGCCGGTTGCGCTGGTGTTTGGTCGTGAACGCGTTGGCCTGACCAACGAGGAACTACAGAAGTGTCACTACCACGTGGCGATTGCCGCCAATCCGGAATACAGCTCGCTGAACCTGGCGATGGCGGTGCAGGTCATTGCCTACGAAGTGCGCATGGCATGGCTGGCGACGCAGGAGAAACCGGTCGAACCTAAAGAAGAGACGGCCTACCCGCTGGTGGACGATCTGGAGCGCTTCTACGGTCATCTGGAGCAGACGCTGCTCTCAACCGGCTTTATCCGTGAAGGCCACCCGGGTCAGGTGATGAACAAGCTGCGCCGTATGTTCACCCGCGCCCGCCCGGAAAGCCAGGAGCTGAACATTCTGCGCGGGATTCTGGCGTCGATTGAGCAGAAGAACAAAGCGTAGTGTCGATTTCCCCCTTTCCCCGTGGGAGAGGGCTGGGGTGAGGGCATCAGGCCGCACCTATATTATGAAGGCACAGAAGGTTAAATACCTGACTAAAACAGTCAAGTAAATAGTTGACCAATTTAGTCAGGAATGTCAGACTTGGCCCTGCTATGCAATACCCCCATTTTACAATAAAAAACCCCGGGCAGGGGCGAGTTTGAGGTTAAGTAAGACATGAGACTGACATCTAAAGGGCGTTATGCCGTGACCGCGATGCTGGACGTTGCGCTCAACTCCGAAGCGGGCCCGGTTCCGTTGGCTGATATTTCTGAACGACAAGGGATCTCCCTCTCTTACCTGGAACAGCTGTTCTCCAGACTGCGTAAAAATGGACTGGTGTCCAGCGTTCGTGGCCCGGGCGGCGGTTATCTGCTGGGTAAAGACGCGGGCAGTATTGCGGTTGGCGAAGTGATTAGCGCGGTTGACGAATCCGTTGACGCGACCCGTTGCCAGGGTAAAGGCGGCTGTCAGGGCGGCGATAAATGCCTGACCCACGCGCTGTGGCGCGATCTGAGCGACCGTCTGACCGGCTTCCTGAACAACATCACCCTCGGTGAGCTGGTGAATAACCAGGAAGTTCTGGATGTCTCTGGTCGTCAGCATAGTCAGGATTCACAGCGCAGCACCCGCACGCAGGACGCCATCGACGTTAAACTGCGCGCGTAATTAAAAAGATAAGTATTCAGAATCAGGCCGGGGTGGTCACACCCCGCGTACTCGGTCGTACATCCAGCCGGTTGCCTGATTCCTTGCATTGAAGCGATGTACGGAGTTTATAGAGCAATGAAATTACCGATTTATCTCGATTACTCCGCAACCACGCCGGTGGACCCGCGTGTTGCCGAGAAAATGATGCAGTGTCTGACCCTGGACGGAAACTTTGGTAACCCAGCTTCCCGTTCACACCGTTTTGGCTGGCATGCTGAAGAGGCGGTTGATATCGCCCGTAATCAGATTGCTGACCTGGTCGGTGCCGACCCGCGTGAAATTGTTTTCACCTCCGGTGCGACCGAATCCGACAACCTGGCGATCAAGGGTGCAGCCAACTTTTATCAGAAAAAAGGCAAGCACATCATCACCAGCAAAACCGAACACAAAGCCGTGCTGGACACCTGCCGTCAGCTGGAGCGTGAAGGGTTCGAAGTCACCTATCTGGCGCCACAGAGCAACGGCATTATCGATCTGAAAGAGCTCGAAGCGGCGATGCGTGATGACACCATTCTGGTCTCCATCATGCACGTCAACAACGAAATCGGCGTGGTACAAGACATCGCGACCATCGGCGAAATGTGCCGCGCGCGCGGTATCATCTACCACGTGGACGCGACCCAGAGCGTGGGCAAACTGCCTATCGACCTGAGCCAGCTGAAAGTGGACCTGATGTCCTTCTCCGGTCACAAAATCTATGGTCCGAAAGGTATCGGCGCGCTGTACGTTCGTCGTAAGCCACGTATCCGCATCGAAGCACAGATGCACGGCGGCGGTCACGAGCGCGGCATGCGTTCCGGTACGCTGCCTGTTCACCAGATCGTGGGCATGGGCGAAGCCTACCGCATTGCAAAAGAAGAGATGGAAACCGAGATGGCACGCCTGCGCACGCTGCGTAACCGTCTGTGGGACGGCGTGAAAGATATGGAAGAAGTGTATCTGAACGGCGATCTCGAGCAGGGCGCGCCGAACATCCTCAACGTCAGCTTCAACTATGTTGAAGGCGAGTCGCTGATCATGGCGCTGAAAGACCTGGCCGTTTCTTCCGGCTCTGCCTGTACCTCTGCAAGCCTGGAGCCATCCTACGTACTGCGCGCGCTGGGTATGACTGACGAGCTGGCACACAGCTCTATCCGTTTCTCTTTAGGTCGTTTTACTACCGAAGAAGAGATTGACTACACCATCAAGCTGGTTCGTAACTCCATCGGCCGTCTGCGCGACCTTTCTCCACTGTGGGAAATGTTCAAGCAGGGCGTGGATCTGAACAGCATTGAATGGTCACATCACTAATCGGTACATAAGGAGAATTCAATCATGGCATACAGCGAAAAAGTCATCGATCATTACGAAAACCCGCGCAACGTTGGCTCTTTTGACAACAGCGACGAATCTGTTGGTAGCGGCATGGTCGGTGCGCCAGCATGTGGCGACGTGATGAAGTTGCAGATCAAAGTCAACAATGAAGGTATCATTGAAGACGCGCGCTTCAAGACCTACGGCTGCGGTTCTGCTATCGCGTCCAGCTCCTTGGTCACCGAATGGGTGAAGGGCAAGTCTCTGGACGAAGCACAGGCAATCAAGAACACGGATATTGCTGAAGAACTCGAACTGCCGCCGGTGAAAATTCACTGCTCAATTCTGGCAGAAGACGCGATCAAAGCCGCCATTGCGGATTACAAAAGCAAACGTGAAGCAAAATAATTGAGGTTTGAGTATGTCGATTACCCTTAGCGACAGCGCTGCCGCGCGAGTAAGCTCTTTTCTGGCGAACCGTGGTAAAGGCTTTGGCCTGCGACTGGGCGTACGTACCTCCGGCTGTTCTGGTATGGCTTACGTACTGGAGTTTGTTGACGAACCGGCGTCTGATGACACCGTGTTTGAAGACAAGGGCGTGAAGGTGGTGGTCGATGGCAAAAGCCTGCAATTCCTCAACGGCACTCAGCTGGACTTCGTAAAAGAAGGCCTGAACGAAGGGTTCAAATTCACGAACCCGAACGTCAAAGACGAGTGTGGTTGCGGCGAAAGCTTCCACGTTTAACCGCGCGTCATCCGAAACCCCACCGTGGCTTTGCTACGCGTGGGGTTTGTTCTAACAGGCTACCCCTGAGATTGTTATGGATTACTTCACTCTCTTCGGACTACCCGCTCAATACCCGATCGATCTCCAGGCGCTGACGGTCCGTTTTCAGGATCTCCAGCGTCAGTACCATCCGGATAAATTCGCCAGCGGGACGCAGGCAGAGCAACTGGCTGCGGTATCACACTCCGCCACCATCAACCAGGCCTGGCAAACGCTGCGTCATCCGCTGGCGCGTGCAGAATATCTGCTCTCGCTTCACGGTTTCGATCTGGCGAGCGAACAGCATACCGTGCGCGACGCCGCCTTTCTGATGGAACAGCTGGAGCTGCGCGAAGAGCTGGATGAAATTGAACAGGCTAAAGACGAAGCGCGCCTGGAAAGCTTTATCACGCGCGTAAAGGGTATGTTCGATACCCGCCATCAGCAGATGGTGGAGCAACTGAACAACGAGACCTGGGACGTGGCGGCAGACACTGTGCGCAAACTCCGTTTTCTCGATAAACTGCGAAGCAGTGCTGAACAACTCGAAGAAAAGCTGCTCGATTTTTAATTTCGGAAGCAATTATGGCCTTATTACAAATTAGTGAGCCTGGCTTAAGTGCCGCACCGCACCAGCGTCGTCTGGCGGTCGGTATTGACCTGGGCACCACCAATTCCCTCGTGGCGACCGTGCGCAGCGGCCAGGCGGAAACGCTGGCTGACGAGCAGGGGCGCCATCTGCTGCCTTCTGTAGTCCACTACCAACAGCAGGGTCACGCGGTCGGGGTTGATGCCCGCGCTAACGCCGCGCGCGATCCGGCCAATACCATCAGCTCGGTTAAGCGCATGATGGGCCGCTCGCTGGCTGATATCCAGACCCGTTACCCGCATCTGCCGTATCAGCTACAGGCCAGCGAAAACGGCCTGCCGATGATTGCGACCGCGGCCGGTCTGCTGAACCCGATTCGTGTTTCTGCTGACATCCTCAAAGCGCTGGCGGAGCGTGCTACGGCCACGCTCGGCGGCGATCTGGACGGCGTGGTGATCACCGTTCCTGCCTACTTTGATGATGCACAGCGTCAGGGCACCAAAGACGCCGCGCGTCTGGCGGGCCTGCACGTGCTGCGTCTGCTGAACGAACCGACGGCGGCGGCGATTGCCTACGGCCTCGACTCCGGT
>NZ_QFRV01000308.1:0-1114 GCF_004136805.1 Enterobacter cloacae complex sp. GF14B | reverse complement strand
CTCCGGATGACCGGCGGCAAAGGTGCGCGCAATCGTGCGCCCGCAGGCGTCATAGCGATACTGCGAGGCCACGCCATCAAGCCCCACCTCTTCCAGCAGCAGCGAGTCTGGCCCCCAGCGGAACTGATACGCTTCGCCGTTCTCGTTTTCCAGGGCAATCAGACGCCCGCGGCTGTCCCAGCGGCGGCGCACCTCTTCACCCTGCGTATTTCGGGTGGCGGTTAAGCGCCCCGCTTCGTCGTATCTGAACTCGCTCTCTTTCCCGTCGGCGCCCGCATGCTTCACCGGCAGGCCACGTTCGTTCCATTTGAGCGATTCCGTCCAGCCTTCCGGGCGATCGAGCTGCACCGGACGCCCTGCGGCGTCGTAGCGGTAGCGAGTCTCTTCACCGTCGGCGGCTGTCTCAGCCACCAGCCAGCCCAGCGGATGATAACGGTATTGTGTCACACGGCCCGAACAGTCCGTCGCACGCACCATCTGCCCGGCCTCGTTGTACTCCTGGTAGCGGCTGTTCCCGGCGGCATCGACTTCTTCCACAACCTGACCAAACTCGTCCCGACGCAGCAGCGTGGTCTGCCCCATCGGGTCCACCACGCGCTTCAGCCCGTGATGTTCGTCGTACCAGAACCGGGTGGCGCTGCCGTCAGCTTCGATAATGGCCGCGGGAAGCGCGCGGTGCTCCAGCCAGGTGGTGGTGCGGGTGTTGCCGTCGGCGTCGATCTCCTGCACCCGGTTGCCCATGTCGTCATAGACGAAGGTAACGGCATTACCCAGCGGATCGATGCGACGCGTGAGGAGTTCGTTGTCATCCCACTCGTAGCGCCAGTTCTCACCGCTCTCGTCAACGTAGCGAACAATGAGGTTTTGCGCGTTCCAGTAATGCTTTCGCGTCTGACCGTCGTAGTGTTCGACGGTCGTCAGCCCGGCGGCTAGATCATAGGTAAAGCGACAGCCGTCGCCGGTGCTGGTGCGGTTTTCCACCACGCGCCAGTGGTCGAATTTTTGCCAGCGGTATTCGCTCTCCAGCCCCCCCGGCAAGCGGTGCCAGGCCATCAGGCCGTGGTCGTTGTAACGGTATTCACGCGTCACCACGCCGGAGGCATCCGTCGCGCTC
>NZ_QFRV01000307.1:0-1116 GCF_004136805.1 Enterobacter cloacae complex sp. GF14B | reverse complement strand
AGGGAGATCTAGCTCCACCTCGTAGGGGAAGCGTACTTGAACTATCTAGCGATCCTAAGACCCACCTTCCAAGAGGAGAGAAACCCCAAGCGCCTTTTTCCCCATGTTTCAGAGGCACGTACACTCGAGATTTCACCGCTCTAGGGGCAATGAGTATTACTAATATCGAAGTAAGCACAATGGGGACAGAGAGTTCCCGACCAATCGGGACCACCCATCTCGTAGGCATTGGCAACCTGAGCCAAGCCCCCACTTTCCACCCCCACACTCACACTTCCTTGTGTGACCTAATTACTACCACAAAGGTTGTTCAACATAAATATTCCTTGTTTAATTCCGAATCACATTGTTCGTTAAAACAGCCCTTCAACCAGTATTGCAAACAACACCAAGACAGAATTCTAGTAAAAATTCTACTCAAACTTATTCATAAAAATTCCAATGTTCTGGAGGTACAACATCCCCCCTCCAGCGAGAGTTCACTCCTCCCGTTGTCGCCTAGCTGCCCATACAACTAGGTATGTCCACCACAGAGAAAGCACGTCATGGACACTCCCACCGCATAAAAAGCAAGACATGGGTTCCCACCACATAGAAAGCAAGTCGTGGGTATCCACCGCATAATAAGCAAGTCGTGGATTCAAGAGCCCTTAACGAGGAACTCTGCCCCCTGTGATCAGGCGGGGGATCAGGACTAATTCAACATTGGAAATAGAATGAACATGTCGAGCTAAATTTTCCCTAGCAGACATTCTTTCCTATTGCAAATAGTATATCCATCAACCATTATTTCCCTACTTAGACTTTAATATACAATTGAATTCAAATGCCAAGGTTTCCGTTGGATTTTTCCAACATGTTTAGGGATATGTTCTTCCATTTCCTCGTCAATGGCCCGTGAGATGGCCAGTACTTGGTCGTCCATGGGAGCTTTTCCTTTCCCATTCACATTGCTCATTCCTACCCCGCGGTCGTGGGCACCACCAAAGCGAGTTCTCTTTACTGGGGCCATTTTATACTCACTACTTAAATGATAAACTTGGAGAAAAGATCTAACATCCGAGAGCATCATAATAATCCAAATGATAGATTAGAATCACTGAACAATCCTTATTA
>NZ_QFRV01000306.1:0-1119 GCF_004136805.1 Enterobacter cloacae complex sp. GF14B | reverse complement strand
TGAGTTTCGAGTCTCCATCTTTTTCTCTATCAACTCTAGGAATGGAGAACGCTTCTTTTTTTGATGAAAACACTAATTTTAACTTGCAATCCTCAGCCCCTTCAACACTTACGCAAAGAAAGAACACACATCATCTTCATGTTGATGTATTGCAAGAGTACGCACCGTTGCAGAAACGTAGGAGGGAGTCTTTCTTATCTCAATGGGAGAAAGAACTTAGAAGGACAAACAAGGAACATTATTTGGATTTGTGGACCAATGGGTCTATTTATTCAAAGGATCCTACGACAAATGTGCCACCTCTCTTTGCTAATATCACTAACCTCTTACATTTCATAGGCGATGGCAAGGATGGGCTATTGGGATACACCGAACATTTGAAAATGAGAGGATTGGATGCGGAAAGGCAAAGAAACTTCCTGGCGATGGAGAACATGCAGCTGAAGAAACTTAATGAAGCATGCTCTTAAAAGATTTCATCAAGAAAAGAGACAATCCAAGGCCTTGAGAAGAAGATCACAAGTTTGCGAGAGAAAGACACCTTGCTTGGTAGTCGGAAAAGAAAACGAGATCTTTGCAACATTGAGAACATGAAGATTGGTAGTGGTGGCCTGAAAAAACGAATACGAGCTTTAAGGTAACTCGAAGTTTGTTTTTGCGTTTGTATCTTCAATATGCTTTACTAAGAAATGGATACACTTTCCTATACATGATCATAACACATGGTACTTTTTTGGCAGGTCTTTACTGCATCCAAACTTGAACGGTGGAGGCTTCAATACCGGAGTGCATTACAACCGTCTGGTTCCAAAGAAGTAATTGAAGAGATGATAATTCAGAAAAAAAATTGTAAGGTGAAAGGGAGGCATCTTACCTCCTTCATGAAGGAGAATTAGTTGGAACCAATGGAAGTGCAAGCAATACTTGATGAGAGTGGCATCTCGCAGATGGGATACAGGGCACTCTTCAAAGCATTAGCTAAAAATTCTCAAAATAAACTACAGAGAGGATCATTGCTGCCAAAGCCATCACATGTAAAGGCTACTCGCCGACACATAAAAGATGTGGTGTTTGAGAAACTTGGGTGACCATTCCATATTGAAGCAACGTTCTTAGGCA
>NZ_QFRV01000305.1:0-650 GCF_004136805.1 Enterobacter cloacae complex sp. GF14B | reverse complement strand
GAGAAAGCATAAATATGGGTTTAACAACAATAAACGTGAGAAGACAGAGAAGAAAAGGGTGGTGGATGATGAAACTGGCGACAAACATGAGCTGTATAAAGTCCTAAGGATGCCATCTAAAACAAAATACTGATGCCTCAATCAGAAAAAAATGTAGATGTCACTTATTTGCATTGGTGACCTCTCTCTCTACAGAAAATTACATTAGACGATGTTAATCAATTCTCCTTCATCATGATCATTACGATTAGCATGAACGTCGTCAGCTTCTTCTTCTCCGACAACGTTAGGAGTGATTTGTGTGGTCAAAGGACTAACATAGGTGTCCATGTATGAATCATCATCTTCTACATTAACACCAATTGTTTTACCCTGGAGAACCACGCACCACCTTTCATCACAAGGGTCTTGCACGTAAAATACTTGTCTAGCTTGTTTTGCCATGACGAAAGGGTCATTGTGGTAACCAAGTTTCTTTAGGTCTACCAACGTAAATCCTGTATCGTCGATGCACACACCGGTGTTGCTATCAACCCATTTACATTTGAAAACACAAACAGTAAATTTTAAATAGTTAAGCTCTCAAATTTCATCAATGAACCCAAAGTAAAGGATGGAAGCTACACAGGGATTGACATCATGCACACTTG
>NZ_QFRV01000304.1:0-1121 GCF_004136805.1 Enterobacter cloacae complex sp. GF14B | reverse complement strand
CTCCGCGAGCGGGCTGGATTACAGCCTGACGCCGGACGCGGTGGTCTGGCAGATCCCACGCGTGGCCGCCGCCCGTCAGCTGACCGTCGAGCAGGTGAGCCAGCTGGTTGCAGAACATACGCAAAAGCCGCTGGTCAGCTTCATCGGCATGCCGGTAGTGAACATTGTTGAGCTGAATCTGGCGCTGGATGCGCTAAGGAAGAACTAAATGACCGACGAGCCCATGCGCCCGGATCCGGACAGGCTGCTTGAACAGACGGCTGAAGCCCACCGTGGCAAGCTGAAAATTTTTTTCGGCGCCTGCGCGGGTGTCGGGAAAACCTTCGCCATGCTGACGGAAGCCCAGCGGCTTCGGGCGCAAGGGCTTGATATTCTCATCGGCGTGGTGGAAACCCACGGTCGCAAAGAGACTGCTGCGCTGCTGACGGGGCTGGCGACGCAGCCGCCCCAGCGTATCAGCCATCGCGGGCGGCTGGTCACGGAGTTTGATCTTGATGCCGCCCTCGCCCGCCGCCCTGCCCTGATCCTGATGGACGAACTGGCGCACAGCAATGCGCCAGGCTCCCGCCATCCGAAGCGCTGGCAGGATGTTGAGGAGCTGCTTGAGGCAGGCATTGACGTCTTCACCACGGTGAATGTTCAGCATCTGGAAAGCCTGAACGACGTGGTGAGCGGCGTAACCGGTATCCAGGTGCGGGAAACCGTCCCCGATCCGTTTTTTGATTCTGCCGATGAAGTCGTACTGGTTGACCTGCCGCCGGACGATCTGCGCCAGCGCCTGCATGAAGGCAAAGTGTATATTGCCGGCCAGGCCGAACGCGCCATCGAACATTTTTTCCGCAAAGGAAACCTGATTGCCCTGCGCGAGCTGGCCCTGCGCCGCACCGCCGATCGCGTTGATGACCAGATGCGCGCCTGGCGAGACCTACAGGGACAAGAGCGCGTCTGGCACACGCGGGACGCCATTCTGTTATGCATTGGTCACGGCAGCGGCAACGAAAAACTGGTTCGCACCGCCGCCCGGCTTGCAGCCAAGTTTGGCAGCGTCTGGCACGCGGTCTACGTCGAAACGCCGCAGCTGCATGGCCTGCCGGAAAATCAGCGCCGCGCCATTTTGAGCG
>NZ_QFRV01000303.1:0-1122 GCF_004136805.1 Enterobacter cloacae complex sp. GF14B | reverse complement strand
CAGGCCAAGACGCACGGTCAGCGGCAGACTCTCAGGTTGAGGGGCGAGCACCGCCGCTTCGTACCACTTCGCCAGCGTATCGCCGATGCCCGCCAGCAGGTATTCCGCCGGGGCGTTAAGGATGATCTGCGGCTCCACCAGCACCAGAAAGTTGGCGTCGTCAAAAATCTCAAACTGTAGCGCCTGACCGGCATCGTTGTACCACACGGAGAGCGGGGTCCACGCCGCGCAGGTGGCGGCGATAGTGGGAATGCCCACGAACGGCACGCCCAGACGACGCGCCACGGCCTTGACGGTATCCATTACCGCACCGCCGCCCACGCCAATCACCACGCTGGTTTCACTTCCCGACTCGTTTACCAGACGGGTGACGTCACGCTCGCTGCAATGGCCCTTAAACAACAGATGTTTTGCCCCCGTCGCGTTAAAACTCTGCGGCAGATAAGGGCGTGCGCCCTCGATTGCCCGCTCGCCGTAGATCCACACCGCGCGGGAAAGTTGTTCCGGAGTAAAGAAATTATCCAGGTGTGCAAGGCTTCCCGGATGAGAGAAGTAGTTCGCCGGGCCGGGTACGACGCGGATATCGGTGTTGCTCATGAAGTTGTCCTTTTTTAGCAAGCGCTAACCCGATGTTATGTCTGGACATCCGGATGGCTAATAATATTTCGCTTTATCTTATGCCTTTTCCGTCGTTGTCAGTCAACCGGAGCTGTGAAAAATTCGCTAAATCAGAAGAGTAATGAAGGATTTACGCGGATGGTTTCCAGTCGCCTTGAGATGCGCGGTATCAGCCTGGCCTTTTCCGGCTTTCAGGCGCTGTCGCGCGTGGACTTCACGCTGAACGGCGGGTCGGTGCATGCGCTGACCGGCGCCAACGGCGCGGGGAAATCGACGCTGATGGCGGTGCTGTGCGGGACGCACGACCACTATGAAGGCGAAATCTGCATTAACAACCAGCCGGTAAGCATCCGCGAGCCGCTGGACGCCAAACGGCTGGGCATCCACCTCGTGCAGCAGGAGGTGGACGTGGCGCTGATCCCGGGGTTAAGCATTGCTGAAAACATCATGCTCGACCAGCTGGCGCAGCCAGGGCACCGCTACCGCTGGCGCGACATCCGCCAG
>NZ_QFRV01000302.1:0-1131 GCF_004136805.1 Enterobacter cloacae complex sp. GF14B | reverse complement strand
CTAGATTCAGCTCATTTTTGACCTGTTCATAGACCTAGGTTATACAAGATACCGGGAGTTTTCAAAACTCAAATTGGACATACTGTCAATAATCTGCAAGCAAAATTGTGTTGAGAACATTTTGAAGCATTGAATCTGCTGACAGTTGGAATGATACAGTGATCTCATAGCCATCCATTGTAATCATTTGCAGAGACCGATCAAGTAACAATCCATGCAATCGGGAGGTTTGGAAGGTAACTCCATTTCCAGGTAAGAAATTTGGATTCAGTCTCGGTAAATTCCACTTTCTTCATGTTTTTGAGATCGGGAAAAAAAATCAACAACCAACGCCGAAATTTAGCGGATCAAGCAAGTGTTTTATCAACGGAGGAGAGTGTAAACCAAAGTGTAGGACGACCGTTAGAGGCAATCCCTGAAGAAAGTATTTCCGATACTTCTTCGAAGAGATCTTACGAAAGTATTTCACGGAAAACTTGGGACATTTAAAACTAAACGAAAAAGAAAATATGGCAGCAGGATCATCAAACCCTTCCGCCACAATGAAGCTATTGTTCATAAAATACCAGTACGACAATGAGCAAGGTGCCAGGATCTACAAAGATGGAATGGACCGCTATTGTGTAAAGATAGAAGATAGACCTAGTGAGTTCAAGGACTTAGTGCCTGTGAGCTATAGCGGAGATAGATATCTAGATGACGAGGGTACCATGTACTTGGTAGTCCTAAACCCTAACATTGTGGACAAGTGGGGATTGATGGGCACCAAAGCCAAAGTAGATGAAGAACTTGAGGAGAAAGCACAAATAATGAACTTCCCTGATGCGAGGTTAAGAAGAGAGAATGAAACTACAAGGATCAACACTGATAACATCTATGTGGGGCTATACAAATATAATAATGGGGAGCAAGATCTCTATTATAGATGTGAAGAACCCTACACCGGAGAGTTGACAGACCAAAAAAGACTTTATGTCTTTACCTACACAGAGGGATCGGAAGTGAAAATTGCCGCTTACTACAAGTATGGGAGGCAATACTCAACAATGGACAAGAAAGAATTAGAAGGATATACATACTTTGGGGGACCACTACATCAATATTATGTTACTTCTAGCTCACAAAGACCAG
>NZ_QFRV01000301.1:0-1146 GCF_004136805.1 Enterobacter cloacae complex sp. GF14B | reverse complement strand
CATTTGGCATGCAGTCACTTCCTGTTAGCTCCGTATAATGTACACTCCGCTCTAGAACTTCGTCGAGGCTCAGAAGATGCCAAATGGCACATTATCCAATGCGGAAAGTGGGCTCAGACCCGACCCCCGGAAAAACTTCAAATGATCATATCTTGCAAACCATGGCTCCAATCCACAATCCGAAAAGACGGGTAGGCTCCACGAATTGAGCTCTACACATCGATACCTCAAGCTCCACTTGGACCACCAGTCTCTAACTGCCCTGTCGGGCAAGAATCTGCAAACCACTAAAACTTTAACCTTCAATAACTTGGGCTCCGTAGCTCGGTTTGATGAGCCATCTGGACCTGCTCCTTCAGCACTTCAAGCTCTACATTCCTAGATCCAAAAGCTACACTTTGAATCTCCTTCATTTGATTCCCCAATTAACCCCTCATGGAGACTTCCTTGGCCTATAGACCACATCAAGCATACATTCTCGTTGCTGCTTGTCAGCCCATGCTCTTCCTAGCTGCTCCAGCCTTTTGCCATGCTTCTGCTAGCCTGCACATATCTGTCCATGCCACTTCCTAGAGTCAACACTCTTTGGTCGTACCACCGTTAACTGAGAATGTAATCATTGGGTATGCAAGTCGACCTGTTTGAGAAAGCAACCGTAGAGATTTAACCCCTCTTTGGATCATGTAATGTTGACAGATGAGGATGAACCTCTTACATATAAAGAGGTCAAATCATGTGAGCCAAGCACTAAGTGGGAGCTTGCGATGCAAGAGGAAATGAAATCCTTGTATGCAAATGATACTTGGATCTTGTGCCATCGCTTAAAAGGAGAAAGGCTCTTCCTAACAAATGGGTATACAAGATTAAGATCAGGGTAGAATCCGTACGTACGTACAGTACCATTCCGTACCGTACGGTACAATATGGCATTAAAATTTTTTTTGGGTGTTTTTTGCTCGGACGAATTCCGCTAGGGGGCGCTTTCAGGTGGGCTTATTAGTGTGAAGAGGGGAAAGCCTTAGGCTTTTTTAATCGACCACTGTAGCAAAAGAGTCTCTGTTCTCTTACAGAGAAGTCTGCAGAGTAGTGCACAGAGTCCTGCAGAGCCGAGCTATGCGTGTGAAAAGGTACTGCTTTTGCCACCAT
>NZ_QFRV01000300.1:0-1154 GCF_004136805.1 Enterobacter cloacae complex sp. GF14B | reverse complement strand
TGGACGTCGTCTGACTGACTTTCCTCCAGGAGATCTTGCCCTTCAAATACTTGTTTATTTCTTGGAGCAACCTGAACCACAAACCACCATTGTCGCTCTTGAGGGTCCGGTACAAAGACCACTTGCTCGGAATGTTCGGGGAGAGCAAATGTGTCGCTCACATCTGTCCAAGTCTTTGTAGAATCTATTTGCACAAGTTTGTTTCCATCTCTGTGTACCGTTGCATTGCGACCAGAAGTAATCACCTTGAACCACTTCACATCCAACAAAAACATCTCAAACCGCCTGAAGCTTACTTTCAGGATATCTGACACCAGACCACAGTAATCCAGGTTGCTAGTGCTCTCATTCGTGTCTCTGGCACTGGCCCTGCTCTTTTGCGTGAAACTAACCATTACCCCATTGTCAAACGTGTTTCTTCTGCTATCAATTTGTTGTGTTCTGAAATGCTTTCCAAAGTGCCATGTATGTATGATACCTCCAGTCACATCAAATAACTAGCTCTTCCTCTTCTAGAGATATAGGTTCTCCGATCTGTCGAGCTCCTCTCACTGTCTTGTCCAACCATGCCATTGTAGGAAATTTAGGTAGAGGAGCGAGACAGTCTGGCAAGGATAAGCCTCTAGTCATTCGGATTCGCTTGAAATCGTGTCGCTCCCTATTGCGTCTCTCTTTCTCTTCTGCGTACCTTTCAAGCCATTTTTGCATCGGCGCTGAATTTAGTATACAGAACTTCATGATCTTTTCTCGCACCGCTTGCCCTTGCGGCTCCTCTCCCACCAGTCTTGCATCCTCCTCATCGCTCCACAGTCGAGGCATTTTTGGGTCAGAAACGGATAGAAATTCGGTCGTCAATACAAGAGACTCTTGCACCAGCCATCCTTCTGCCATGCTCCGCTCTAGACGTGCTTTTTGGCGAACAAAACCCTTAAGTGTTTTCATGAACTGCTCTAGAAAGAACATCCAACGGCTGTGGACTGTACCTGCCACTGCAACCTCATCTACTACATGGACGAGCAAGTGCATTTGGATAGTTAGGCAGCTCGTGGGTAGATACTTCTCAATCATGCAAACTGCCTCAATGGAGTTAGCCCTTGCGACTGCAATAGATTCCTTCTGTATCTCCTTGGAAGAGATCCACCGCACTAGCTCTG